>JAGLZA010000124.1 GCA_023131835.1 Caldifarciminota bacterium | reverse complement strand
TTTGCCTGTCTCAAAATTTTAATGCGTTGATATTTACGTCTTCATAGCAGAGATCAAAAGGCGCTGTAACGTCATGATGCGGAATGAATAGCGACAATATCTGCCTGCTAATCAAAGAATTATATGCAACCCAAATAAACTCAAAAAGATCACAGCTTTTCCGCATTCCTCTCCATAAAATGGTTAGATCATTGTGTTTGTGAAACTTAAGTTGTTTTCTTCTCACTGAACAATGTTATATTTCCACCCATCTTATAACCAAGAATTATTGTGTATTGTCTTAAGGAATCATATAGTGATACGCAGACTCGCTTCCATGTACCTATAATACCATTATATCCTATTTCCCAGATAGGCTTAACAATTTTTGTGAGGGCTAATTTTGTAAGATCATATCCTCGACGAGCAGTAGCTAGTATTATCGCGATAAAAATAATTGTGGCGATAGAAGCACCCGTTAGGCCAGATATATGAAGCCCAAACTTAATAATCAAATATCCTATGCCGGAAAAAATGGAAACAGGTATTAAAATGATAATGCTTGCTATTAACATATCTATGCTAACTAAAATTATGATCAAAACAGCTGCTATTAGCAAATAAATAAATCTGATGTGCACGAGAATAATAACGAAAGCTAATGACTTGGATGAAGTAACCGGGAAAAAAGAATATAATAAGCCAAAGCCTACAGCAATGATGAGTGAAGTATACCAAGCAACATCTTTAATATCGAATAATTCAAGAATATAATTTGCTCTTAATAAAAGTATGCTTGCTATTGCTAAAAATATAATAGACCTCGTAAATTTACTAAATTTCCCCAAAAATATCGCAGTACTCTCGACAGGCTTTTCAACAGTGGATTTTTGCGCTGATTCTTGATTATTAAACACTGAATTGGTGATTAGTGTGACAATAATAACATAAATCAGGAAAGTAATTAAAATATAAAAATTTTCATTCATCTTAATTTTCCAGGATGATGTTAAGTTATAAAACGTTTCTTTATCTTATGATCTAATGTTTCAGGGTGAGCAGTGGGCCAAGGCGGAACGAGCATGTACAGCTTTTACGCAAAACGCCATTGCTTCTCCCGTCTGATCCACCTGGTGGTTAGGCAAAATATAGGTACAAAATTCAAATACAAGTTTGCAAGCCTGCCCCCTTTTGTCCTTCTTTCTGTAATCTGCATCCCAAGGTGCTATTGCACTTGTTCATCCATGGGATTACGCCACCATTCAGGGCAGAATAGACGGTAATCGAGGTCTTGGAGAACACGAAACCGCAACTCAGGACCGACCTTCGCTATCATTTCTGTGATTTTGTTCTCAGGCTCATGAGACACTATCCAGCGTACCGCAGCGTCCCAGGCTGGAAAGTGTGGCGAGGTTACAACTAGTCTCCAAGCCTTATCGCGTGTGCTGTCGTTGTAAACGTCACTCAATTCATATTTTCGGGCAGCTTGCCTAACCCTTCGCTCATGATAGGCTTCGGTTGGTTCAAATAAGTTGTTGGTTAACCGCTTCGATGCCTCCCGCGCGACGGCCCGCACTTGTCCGTGTTCGACGTTATCCTCAGCCATCGCATTCAGTCTGGGGATTTCATTTGTTGTGCCTATAAACCCAAGCGCCCTAATAGCGGCTCTTCGTACCATCGCATTTTTGTTTCTTAGTAAAGCGTGAATTATAGGGACATCACTGCTTGCGCCGCGCCGCGCAAGGGCATCGGCTAAGGCTTCAAGTACCTCAGTTCTGGAGTCATTTTGAAACTCTCGAAGATTTGTGATGTCAGCTTCGGTTCCAAGACGAGCAAATGCTCGAATTGTTTCAGCGGCAATACGCGGGTTCATGTCGTTTATCTTTTCTCTCAGCAGGAAGGTATCGACGTGACTTCCGAGTCGCCCTATCGCTCGGAGCGCACCGGCGCACACGGCAATATTAGGGTGAGACACCGCCTGCCTGATATAGCCTATAGCCTTTTCCTTCGGTATGTTAGTAAACCAAAACCAACCAAGGGAACCCGGCGACGCCTCAGACGTAGGACTATCACCTCTAGTTGTTCGCTGGTCATAGTAAGTTCCACGCCCTCGGATGAGCAGGTTTTGGAAAAGCACTGTAGCCTCGCTTTCAGATGGGGCATAATTAAGTCGCTTGATATATAGCGTTCGTAGAGTACCAGCTGTAAGTAACTCAGCTGTCTGAGGCCATTGGCTTGCTAATTCCTGTACCTTCTGACGTGCCTTATGAAAGACCAACAAAGCAGTATTAGGCCATTTGCCGAGTTTGACCATGAGTTTATCGGCGATACTTTCGGCATTCTCGGGTGGCCAGCGTAGGTAACTATCAGTGGGTAGGATTCCAGGAATCTCTGTGTCGTCGAGGCGAATGGGGAGGATATATTCCTCATCTTGCCTGAATGCACGTGCTTGTGCAGCCTTACGCTCGAGCTTGGGCCATGGTTTAGCGACATAGTGCTTTGAGATGAATATCGAGATATAATCAAAAGTTGTGTTTAAGGAATTAGGTGGTGTATCCTTCGGGTGAGTGTTTACAGGCAATAACCCGATCATTTTGAAACATCAAATAGGAAGGATACACACACCATGAGTAAAGATAACTTAATTG
>JAGLZA010000123.1 GCA_023131835.1 Caldifarciminota bacterium | reverse complement strand
CTTTTGCGTGCTTAGCGAGAAAAATGGGAGGTGGTGTAATACTAAAACACTTGACAAAAAGAAATCATTTCTATATATAATACTACAAAAGGGAGGTTATATGGAGTGTAAGAAAGAGGAAAATCTCACCAACTGTAACTGCACCTATGAACCCTGTTCAAAAAAAGGTATGTGTTGCGAGTGTATCCGATATCATCTCGGTGCAAGGGAACTCCCTGCCTGTCTCTTTCCTGATTCGGTTGAAAGAACCTACGATAGATCCTTTGACCGATTTGCAGAACTCGTAAATACGGGTAAGATATAAGGGATTAATTATTCGAACCAAGATATTTCTTTATTTATCCATATTTATAACACTATCCGGATGCGCTAATCAGAAAACAAAGTCTCCTCAGGGAAAAACAAAAAAAGAAGCTACGGAAATATCAGAAATAGTAAAGATAACACATCTCTCCTCTTCAGACTTAAAAAAACTCATTGATGAGAAGAATAAGGATTACATCTTGATTGATGTGAGATCAAGGGGTGAATATGCAAGCGGACATATCCCAACAGCCATCCATATTCTTTACACCCAAATAGAAGAACGAATAAATGAAATTCCGAAAGATAAATTGATAGACGTATACTGCAAGGTAGGTAGTCGTTCATCTGTAGCTGAATCAAAATTAAAGGGACTGGGATATAAAAATGTTCTTAATTTTGGAGGAATCAATTCTTATCCGTACAAACTGGAGAAATAATAAACCAAGGAGGAATTATGAAGTATCCATTATTGAAAGATTGTGACAAGAAAGCCATTGATGCTATAAAAGAATCATACGGTGGAGCAAAAAATATAAGCCAGACCATAAAAGAAATGCGTGACTATGAGAAGAGAAAAAATATCCTGAGCGAAAAGGGCTTTGGGGAGATGATCCAGAAAGCAGAAGAACTGGTCACTAAATTCCCAAAACTAAAGTCATTTACTGATAAGGAAGATATTTCCTATAATGATGCTTTAGGAACTGTTACCACCCAGGTATCAGGATTTCAGGGGCAGGATGTTACCTTCCGATTTATGCACAGGGTTTCCGAGAGCGATGTACCTGTTTTTATTCCGGCCGAGATGATCTCTGTTATGACACTAAGAGAGGAGTATGTGTATGATGGTGGTCTTCTTGCTACACTTGCAATGACAGAAAATCTGATGGGTGTTGACAAATTCTGTAATACCAATTTCGTCTCAACTCCACTCCCTGAAAAAAGATTCAACGCAATAGAAGATGCAACGAAGGTTAAAATCCCGACTATCCCTGCTGAAAATGGTTTGCGCCAGATTCAATTAATAAATCAGGGAACCCCTTTTGGCAATCTTGGAGGGGTTGAAGTTTCGAATAATAATTATCTTATATATATTGACGGTGTAATAAAAGCGGCTCTCGCTACTGGCTCTGACTTTTTCTTAAATCCATCCTGGAGCACAATAACAGGCGCCTGTTATTTTGGAAGAGATATCCCAAATATTCACTTCAAGATATCAATGCTACTTGCTACACAGAATCCTATCCAGTTCAGAATGCTCCTCAATATTATGCAGGAATACTCAAGGGAAGACGGAACAAGTCCCATCTACGAGATAAATCTTGGAAATGCAGTGAGACCGGAAATCTTCGTTCAATGCAGTAAGGAATTGACTACGAGTGATATTGAGAATGTCAGTCTCTCTGCACACATCAGGATCAATCCAGACCTCGGAATTGAAAACTTCAACTGGTTTGACAATGCTGCATATGTTGTAAAAAATGGAGAAAATATAACAATCAAATATGAAAGCGATGGCGAGAAAAGGGAGATGGACACAATGGGAGCCTATTTCCTCTCCCCGGAAGAATTAAAAGAGAATGCGGAAACCATAGGCGATGTAGTCTACTATAAGGCTATTCGATGCACCAGAGATGCAAAAGAACTGATGAAAATGGGAGCAAGAGCACGATTTGCCCGGTGTGTTCATGGAGAGAATGAATGAGAAAGGCATGGGAAGAAAACTTCTCAAAGAATATAAGAGACTTTAAAGGATACTCCATAGGTAAACTACTCCAATATGTGAAAGATCCCGATATAATCTCTTTTGCTGTAGGAATGCCTTCACCTGACACTTTTCCAAGGGAACTTTTGAAAAGTGCATCAGAGAGGATCTTACGCGAAGATATTGATCATGTCCTTCAGTACTCTCCTATACCCGGAGAGGAGAGCCTCTTTGAATCTATAATCGACTTTCTAAAATGGGATAACATAGATATAAAAAAGGAAAATATCCTTATAACCAGTTCGGGACAACATGGTTTAGATCTCGTGGGACGACTCTTTCTGGACCCGGGCGATTCCCTTATACTGGAGAGACCATCCTTTGGTGGTGCTCTGGTTGCCTTTGAGATGGAGAAACCCCGTTTTATTGGAGTTGATTTAGAGGAAGACGGTATAAATATAGCAAATCTCCATAAGAAATTAGAAGAATCTAAAAGTGGTGCTATTCCTCCTTCAAAGTTCATCTATGTTATTCCGGATTTCCAGAATCCATCAGGGATAACAATGAGTCTTGAAAAAAGGAAGGGGCTCCTTGACTTGAGTTATGAATACGACATCCCTATTGTAGAGGACAGCCCCTATAGACCCCTTCGCTATAGAGGAGATTCTATACCATCCATTTTTTCAATTGATCAGGATAGAAAGGGAACCAATGTTATAGGGATATATACTTTCTCAAAGATTCTTACTCCAGGTTTAAGGGTTGGTTTCAATATAGGAGCTTCCGCAGTAATAGGGAAAATGACCAATATAAAGGAAGCTAATCTCTTAAATACTCCAAAGTGGAATCAGGATATATGTGCAATTTTCCTGAAAGAGATAGACCTCGATAAACACTTCAAAAAGATGCAGGATTACTACAGGAAGAAATTAGAAAAAATTCTAACTGCATTAGATGAATATCTGGGAACCATTGATGGAGTCTCATGGACAAGACCCGATGGCGGCTTCTTCTTATGGGTTACCACTCCTCCGAGCATAGACACAATGAAACTTTTCTACGAGGCTGTAGAGGAAAAGGTTGCCTTTGTCCCCGGAGAAGCATCCTATGGAGAAAATCCCGAAAAAAATCATATGAGAATAAATTTCTCCTATCCATCAGAGGAACAGTTAGTAGAAGGTATTCGGCGACTCGCCAAATGCCTTAAAAGACATATCTAAAGATTCATCTCGGTACATCATTAGAAGCAGGGGCAGGGCAAATGCTTTGTCCCTGTTTTTATCTACATAATGAGTGAT
Source organism: Caldifarciminota bacterium (assembly GCA_023131835.1). GTDB lineage: Bacteria > Hydrothermota > UBA3072 > UBA3072 > UBA3072 > JAGLZA01. The sequence goes on along the minus strand of JAGLZA010000123.1, from coordinate 9,432 downwards.
TTATCTTCCAAATCTAATGTACACTCTTCCCTTCAAAGGAGATTCGCAAGATGGGATAGCATATTCAAAAGAGATTCTATTTACTTCTAATCCAAAACCATAAGAATATCTCCACGAATCTTCTGACCAGGAGGCATCGAATAACGGATACAGGGTAAGTTGATCAATTCCAAGTTTAAGTTCTCCACCAGCCCTTAATCCTCTCGAGGCTGGTATAATGGGATATCCTCTACAATAATTAAAGAATATTAATTCTGTTTGTTCAGAAGATAGAGTAAAATACTCAATATCCACCTCAAATCGCCAGAATGAAATTTCAGAACTTACCTCCATATCCCACCCTCTTTCCCTCTTCCATCGTTGCCTATATGATAGACTCACAGGTTTTGCCATTCTGGAAAACCTTGTTTCAAAAAATGGATATGAACGAGTCCCCTCCCCCGAGTATGCATAATTCTCAATACCGGGAAGGATCGATAATGAGAAATTTCGCATTGAGTAGATAAATCCTATAGAGAATGAACTGATGTTGATAAGAGTTTCAATGGCTGTATGTTGCAGTTCGATAGTTAAATCAACAGGAAAGGAAAAAATATACGGTTCAGTATATCTAATCCTCTCTTCCTGATAAATCTTCCCTTCTTTTGCCCACACAAACTCAATCCCCCGCCCCCCTCCAAAGAGGTTCTTATTGACCGCCTCAAGCCTTCCACTAAACCCACCATTTTCAGAATAAGAGAGCAACCCCCAAACCTCCCCCCTATTGCCTTCATCTATATAAATCACAAGATCAACCCATCCAACCTGCCCGGTCTTTTTTATTTGAAAAGAATCAGTGGTTATGTAATCCAGTCTACTAAGTTCACCAATTGCCTTCTCTATTTCTGTTTCATTGAAAACACTTCCTTCCTTTATTGGAAGATGTCTCTGAAGGAATTCTTCTCTGGTAAAGGTATTACCTGTCATTAGAACTCTTCCAATCCGCTGTATCTGACCCGGTTCAATAAAGATCTTCCAGCTTACACAATTAGAATCCACCTGCAATCCTTTGGGACTAACCACAACAAATGGGAATCCGTGATCCGTATAATAAGAAAGTATCTTATTAATGGTTCCTTCAAATATACTTTGATTAAAGGGAATCCCAGATTCTGGCAAAAGGGATTCTATTTCTCTGCGGCTGAAGATAGTTCGACCGACAATAGAAATATTTCCAACGCGTAAGGGGACCTCTTTTGATAATGAAGTAAACCCCGCTTCACAGCGGGGTATAAAATAAAGAAATAAGAGAAGATTCAACAGGGAGACCAACCCCTCATTACTTCACCTCAAAGGAGCAGTATCTATAAAAGAAAATGAGAAGTAGATGGGTTTATCGAATACCAGGAAAGAATCCCTGTATGAGAAGCTCAGAACCTTATATCCCCCCCATTCATCAACAAACAACCTTATGCTATCTTTCTTCAATGGTATTCCCCGTTCCTCTGCATGTTCCATTAACTCATCAGGAATATTTTGAACCATAATACGAGAAGATGGAACAAGCATAGTCTCTGCTTTACCCTTTATATCAGAATAACCTAAGCGAACCTTTATCACGTGAATCCCTACATATCCTAAAAACCAAACTACCCCAAGGATAATCGACCATCCGAAAAGTTTACCCACTACCTACCACCTCACTTTTTTTACCTCTTTTATATTCTTTTGGGCTCTCTGAATACCCTCTCTTGCGTAGCATCTCCATTCATCGGTATCTGCCTTACTTATTGTTTTTTTCCAGATGGCTATAGCTTTTTCAAATCTCTCTATTGATGGATTCCACTTCTTTTCCTTCATTTTAACAAGACCAAGACGATAGTAATATTCTCCATGCAATGCAAGAAGTATAGGATCGACGGGATTGATTTTTAATGCCTCATTCAGAAATCGTTTTGTTTCAATAAGATTCTTTCTCTCGAATTCCAGATTTATGAGATGATAATACACACTTAGATTCCTGGGTTCTATCTCAAGGGCCTGGAGGTAGTATTTTTTTGCTTTCTTGAGTTGTCTTAATTCTTTATATGCCTCTCCCATCTTGATTCTACAGCTTACATGGGAGGGAATCTTCTCGATGATGGCCTTATATTCCTCAATGGCTTTATTGTATTCTTCTAAATTAACATAGGCTTCAGCCATCTTCTTCATAATATCAATATCGTCCGGGAATACCTCTCTCGCCTTTGAAAAGAGTGTAATGGCGTCTTTATATTGTTTTGCTTCGAAGTAAGCATTTCCAAGGCGAAAGGCTAACTCTTTATTCTCAGGAGCATATTGATAAGCCTTCTTGTAATATTCTATAGCCTTATCAAGCTGCCCCTGCTTTTGCAGGTAACTTGCATAGAGGTCCCAACTGTTAGCATCTTTTGGGTCATCCTTTATTATTTTCTCAAAGAGTTCTGTCGCCTTTTCCGGCTGGCTTGTCTTTGCATAGAGATCTGCCAATGCCAAGGTAAGTTTCCTCTTTGCATCTGCGAGTTTGTCTTCCAGGTCTTTCTCCACCTCCGCAGGGAGACAGCATAGACCTTCCTGACATATTTCTATTGCCTTATCTATATCGTCAAGTTTGATATAAATCTTTCTTAATACAATATAAGCATCCACATAGGTAGAACTATCTTCAATAGCCTCTTTCAGCAGATCCCTGGCTCTTTCATAGTTACCCTGTTTCATATACTCAAAAGCAGAGCTGTATTTTCTCACTGCTTGAGAGTATTTCACTGGTTCTCTATGAGCAGAAGCAGAACATGCCAATAAAAGAAGTCCTAATAAGAAAACACTACCGAGTCTTTTCATTTACTCTTCCTCCCTGTTTTTACACCTCTAAATTTCGATCTTGAGGTTATTATTGTCTGTCCCTTATCCCTTGCCTTCACTACAATAAAGAATGTAGAGTTAGAATCATCTGTATAATAGAAAGGCCCTGAAGAGAAGGACTCTTCGACAAGGAATTTATAGGTATTTATAAACTCTATATTAAGAACAATTTTTGTTTGTTCTTTATCTAAAGCAGTAGATTCCAGCCTATAGCCGTTCTCGTCTAAATATAAATAGGGGTCTACACCAAGATCATTCCTTATCTCCTTCATATCTTCTTCCTCTGCAAATACAGTAAAGAGATTCCCCTCTGGAATGCTATCACTCTTCTCTTCATAGAAGTGCACAAGTGAACGAAGGTTATCAAGTGAGGAGTAGCTATTTAGCATCTTGTTTGCTTCAAGAACAGCCTCCCTATTCTTATTATAATAGTCACTAAAGAGCCCCGTAATTGCTGGTATCTTCTTCTTGGTATTGTCTAAAAAATCAAGGAACTCAATATTATCCATCACACCCACATAGGAAGAAATGCTCCCTTCCATTTCCTTCAGATCCTTTATAAGAAGGGAATCCTTTTTTTTATCCATCTTGAGAATTAGATTCTCTATCTGGTTTGCATAACCTGCTGAACTACCAAAAGAAGTAGGTTTCTCTCCTTTCACATAGAGTAGTTCTTCCTCTATAATACGGTTAAGCATCTCGAATAGACTAACCACTGTTACACTGTCAATCTTTTCCAATTCCAATAAACAGTCCTTCAATTCCTGAATATGATCCATAAGAACCCCTTTCCGGGACTCCATCCTCTCCAGGATTGCTCTTTTTTCGTTAAGCATGTTAAGGTTAGAAGCATAATCAAATAATCCCTTCAACTCAGATGATATATCCCTATATTCATACTTCCTGGCTTCATTAACCTCATATCCTGCAAACAAAAGGGCTGAATCAATAGGATTGAGGTATTCCAAAATTGCTACCTGCATAGCACTATCAGCATAATAAACCTTCCGCTTCAACTCCCTTAAAACTCCTTTAATCTGAGTTATGTTGTTCTTGGCATTCATCACAAGCATTCTTTTTCCTGTAACCCATTGGGGTGCAGGAGACCTTTCTTTTCGGAAGTATGGTTTAAGTTCTTCCACCCAGTTTTCTTCACCCGGATATTGATTGTGGTCTATCTTATATTCTGCCAATGCATTTCTTATTTCCTTAAAACCCTGTTCAGCGCGTAAACGATATGCCTTTGCTGCAAACGCATCCTCCCCTGTACAAGATGATAAGAGTAAGCAACCTATGACTCCTAATAATAAAAATTTCTTCATTTAGAATACTCCCCTTTTTTCTGGAGCCGACGGGACTCGAACCCGTGTCCTCCTGACTGCCAGTCAGACGCGCTTCCAACTGCGCTACGGCCCCCTTTATTAAATTAAATATAATATAAATTCAACAATTGTCAAGATTTTTTTTAAACACTGTTATCAATAAAAATAAATATCCTGCTTTATTCTAAAAACCGGAACTCCCCTCTCCCCTCATCCGTTTCTTTTGACACAGATTCAAAGAACCTCACACCCAAGGCAAGATATATCTTGCCTCTACATTTTCAAACACCCTGATGTATTGCTCTTACCCCCTTTCTCCCACCTATTCACCAACTGACCAACTCAATAATTTCTTTGTGTTCTTTGCTTGCCCCGCCTGCCCCGTAAGGAAGAATGACTGTATCGGGGTAGGGAGAAACCGACCATATCGGGGTGTCTCAGTGGCAAATAAAAAAATTATCGCTTAAAAACAGACAATATAAATCTTTTGTAAAGTTTGAGATCAGACCTATGAACGAATACAGTTTTTATTATTGAGTTACCCGATATTTTTCTATAGATTAACAACCTTCCAATTGTCTGAACAATATAGGAAACAGTGGAAGCCAGGGCTGCTCCTTCTATGCCAAAAGTAGGAATCCATAGAATATTTAAGCCAATATTAACACTAATTGTAACTGCTGACATATATGTGTTCAGAATAGGCTTTCCTCGCCCTGCAATATCGTTTGCCAATACACGAGAAATGCTGAGGGCTACAATTCCTGGCAAAAGGAGTTGTAAAGGACGCACACTGGCCAAATAGGCTTCTGAATAAAGGAGTAAAATTGCCCATCTACTCAAAAAATAGATGAAGATTGCTCCAACAAATGTTATAAAAAGGACATTCCGACTCACAATAGGAGTAAACTCCTTTCGCCGATTCTCATCTTTTTCCGAAGCAACTCTAGGAAAAAGAACAGTGCTGGCCGATCTTGATAAAAACCAGAGCTTTTCCGCCACCGCAACTGATATAGAGTAATAACCAACCGCTAAAGGATTTATGAAAAAGTTCACCAAAAACATATCAAGACGATAGTTAAGAAAAGCAAGGATATTACTGGTATGAGCTTTGATGCCATAGAGAGTGGTATCTTTAATATAACCTTTATTCAACCTACAAACAATCCCTCCTGAAAGTTTAACTATCCACCAGAAAGCAATAATTACAGCCAACAATGTTGCAATAATTCTTGCAGAAAGTCCGCCAATCACGCCGGTTTTAAAGCCAACAAGCATAATCACTACCAGGATTAAGGAGAAAAGTTCCCTGGAAATCGCTACAAGGTTGTATTTTACAATCTTCTGAATCCCCAAAAGTATATTGATTAGATAGATATACATAAAATACATCGGAATCAATCCAAGGGAAATGAATAAATATAGACTGGGAACCCCCTCAAGAAAGAGCTCGCGAAAGAAGATAATAATGATTATACCTGCAAAGATAGCAACTCCACTGATTATAGTTCCTATAATTAAGTTGTTGCCCAGTATTTTCTTTAGGGTATACTCCCCTTTGCCAATATAATAAACAGTTGCCGATCCAATTCCCAGATTGAAAAAGTTAATTAGCAACAAAGGAAGCAGAATAGAAAGGGAGTAAATTCCTTTGCCTTCTGGTCCTAAAATGCGGGCAATTATGATAGAGGTGGCAAGTCCGAAAATAAAGCTGATAACTCGTGCTATGAATGTATAAGCTGTATCCTTCGCAAAGCGAGCCATACTATATCCTTTCCCGGAGAATATTAAGCAGACCTATCAATTCTGCATTCTCCTGATGAACGCGAGAGTAATAAAGATCTCCAACACCAAAGTCTTTAATGGCTTTAACATTCCTCCATATAATCATCAAAATGTAAGCAATAACAAGTACTTCTAAGTCTATGCCAACACCCACTTTATTACAATAGGAAGCAAAAACCTCTTTAAAAACTGGGTGCCCTGATAGAATAATATCATCAATGGATTTGTCCAGATTATCACTGGGCGTTACCTTATATGCACGCACTACCAGATGTAGGACATCTAAACCTGGCAATCCTATCTTTTCGGCAAAATTCCAGTCTATCACGCTTCGCACCATTGCAAACCTCTTGTCGAATATGATATTTCCCAAATGAAAATCATTATGACTGAAAACACAAGGAATGCTATTTCGTATCAACTCATTCTCCAGGTAATTCTCTGCCCAATTTAGAATATTACGAACAGAATTATCCCAGCGAATAGAAATAATAACCCTGTACTTATGTCTGATCATAGATATAAGTTCATCATTGACATCTACCCTTGCGGTTGTCTTGTGAAGCACTTGTATGAATTTCAAAGACTTCCATATAATTCCTTCGAAACGTCGATCAGAATTAGATATAATAGACCCAGGATATCCTTCGATATATTCTTCTATGAAGTAATGTACTTTTTCTTCAGAACCGACTCTCAATGGGTTAGGAATAAGGGTGGCAATTCGGGGATAGTTCTCATAAAAGTAAGTAATGTTCTTATAATGATTCATTAGATGTGTCTCAGCTGATATTGATAACGGCAACTTAAGTATAACAATTTTATTAATCGAGTGAGCTAATTTATCCATATTGATGGTAACACACTTTATTACAAGGACTTGAGTCTTTGTTACTGTGCATTTATCAATTTCAAACTGACGTTCAGGGAACTCCTTTAAAAGCACTCTTTCAATGACTCCCCTATTCTTTCTTTGCCCAGCAATAAAGGCAAAAGAAGGAGCAAAATGCGGAAATCTAATCAATCGTTTCCCAATCGTCTTTGTTTTAGCAGTAAATGTCCCCGGGAGCTGTCTCTCTTCCAATCCATGAAAGGATTTCACTCTCTTCACATTTATTAAAAATCGGGGGTAACGATAGATCGGATAAGCAATAAACACATTGACATTAGGGAAACCCGAACTACGAAGTAGACTTAAATATTGATAATAAGAATATGTATAAGTACGGTAAGGCTTTCCTTTCTTTATTCGGGAATATAAGTCTGCTATTCTTCTAGGCAAGATAGACCCAAACAATAATCCTGAGTGATCATCCGGTTTTCCTAAAAAATACCTATAATTATATCGATTTTCGATAGCCAAATACAGATTACCATCATCCTTAAGAATCCGCCTGATTTCTTGTAAGTAATTGAACTGCACTTGCATTGGATCTCCTTCAAAAGATAAAGGCACCCACTCTAAAACTCCATTCATAATAACTATATCAAAGAAATCATCAGGGTATGGTAAATGCTGTAAATCACCGGCACAGGCAACGAATAAGTTCTTAAGGCCTATTGAATTTGCCCATTGTTTTAGGAACGAAAGACGTGGAAGGGTTAAATCCAATGCATGGACTTCTGACACTTGATTGCTAATATTTAGGCTTATAGTCCCCCATCCACAACCCAAATCCAATACTTTAATGTTTTCTTTCAATGGTAGCAAAAATTTAAAAGCCACACGCCTATTATCGCAAATGTATTTCATCAAGGAATCTCTTTTTACAGGTGACTGTTGCATCAAAAACTGACTTAATCCTTTTTCCCAATCCGAGTTCTCCTTTATAGAATTCAGCAACTCACTCATTTCTTCTTCTGATATTTCCCCATAATAATAGCCTTTATTCTTAGAAAATACTGGTATATTGTCTTTAATCTTAAAGTAATGACCTGAATTACATACCATTGTTCTTTTAGATTCTTCAAGAGTTAGTGGACCAAGGCAGACAGGACAAAGGTAATGACTAAGAGTAAAACTCATAAAAATTCCCCACTATATTATCTTAATTAATCGTTTATAGATTTCGTTAATTTGCTTTCCCACGGCCTCAGAACTATACTGTCCTTTCACATATTGAACGATTGTTTTAAGTGAGTAATTACAGTAGTGCTCCAGCATATAATCAATAGATTCGGCTAAAGCGTTTGAATCTTTAGATTTTACTAACATTCCAACATCTTCATTTATAATCTCCCTAGATCCTCCGCTATCGGTAGCAATGACAGGTATCCCTGAAGCCAAAGATTCAATAAGCACAACCCCGAAAGTTTCACTCTCACTGGGCAAAACAAAGAAATCCGATTCTCTCATAAATTGTGCTACTTGTTCTTTGCTCATAAGCCCGTGAAAATTGACTTTATTCTCAATTCCAAGTTTATAAGTGGACTTTTCATATTCTTCTCTATAAGGACCATCTCCTACTATATCCAGGACAAAATCGTTACGTTTTTTACTTAGAATCGCAATAGCATCCAGTAAATAAGGTACACCCTTTACAGGGTTGAGTAAAGCAACTAAAAGTATCCTTTTGATGGTATGGTTCTTTTTATCAGTATCAGGATGAAAAATCTCAGTATCAACCGCATTAGGGACCACCTCAAAATCATTCTGAATACCATATGCTCGTATATGTTTAATAAGATCTTTACTGACAGGCATTATCAAGTCTGCTCTATTCATTGCAAAACGAGCTTTTAATGCTTCAACACCCTTAAGCATTCTTCTGGGAAAACTGCTGAAGTGTTCTGAAATAATCACTGGTATTTTATATAATTTCCCCAATAGAACTGCTGACACACCTGCCGTATAAACATTTGCATGTATTATATCCGGTTTGTATCCCTCTCTGAGCAACTTTCGAAAAGCACCAAACATACCCCAGAGGTAGATTAAATAGGTAGTTTTGGGAATCGGGGATTTGCGATAACGTAGGCGCAAAGTGCGAAGTCCCTTCTCTATACTATCGTCAATCCTGTAGTATCCTCGCCGAATCGAAGAATCAATATCTTCCCTGGTAAGTACTACTATATCATTATATAATGAGATTGCCTTAGCGTGTTCCCTTAAAAAAATACCAGAAACTGGATTCTCCTTCGATGGATATCGCCAGGCAATGAACAAAATCTTATATCTTCCCATTTAGAAAACCCTTAACCACCCTATCTTCAATATTCTTCATTTAATTCTATAGTTAAGCATTTATTTAATTAAAGATACAGGTTTATTCATAGTTAACATAACTAAATATATAAGATTACCCTTTATTTTCAAGTCCTTTTCTATTTAAATTTCCACCATCACACACAAGAATTTAACCGCAGATGAACGCAGAGGGAATTAGTTAAATAGTCAAATAGTTAATTAGGAACGAACCTAACAAACTCAATGAACCCAGCAAATAGTCATTGCGAACTTCTCTTC
>JAGLZA010000122.1 GCA_023131835.1 Caldifarciminota bacterium | reverse complement strand
AACTCAGTTTTTTAGCCACGGTTTATTTAAAATTCCTTGTATAGAATGCATAGAAAGTAAAAGGAATTAGTTGAATAGTTAAATGGTCGAATAGTTAAATTGGAACTCCCACCACCACCGTTTTTTTAGACACGAATTTGCACGGATTTATAATGGAGTAGTGGCAATTCATGAATTGCCACTACAAGTCTCGCGCCCCCGGGAAACGCAGAGCAAGCTCTGCTACTCCGAAATCTGCGAATAAATGGTTGAGTGGGGAGGTGATAACAAAAACATTATTTTTCTTTGTGTCCTTTGTGTCTTTGTGGTGAACAATCTTCATTTTTCACTGGAGCGAAGTGACTACCTCTGTGCTCTTTGCCTCCTTTGCGTTCCTGGCGGGAAAAATGGGGGGGGAGGTTATTAAAAACACTTGACAAAAGCAATACATAGAATAAATTATAAAGAGGGCGGATAGCTCAGCACGGTGAGAGCGCCTGCCTTACAAGCAGGAGGTCAGAGGTTCAAATCCTCTTTCGCCCATATTAAAAAGGAGATTACTGAATGGATAAAATATATAAAAGAAGAGGTGGGGATTCGGTTCTTGACGATCCCTATCTCAGCAAGATAGATTATAAGGATCCAACAGTCTGCCCTGATTGTGAGGCAGTTTATCATAATAAGCACTGGAGGTTTGACGATCAATTAAAGCATGATATCAAGTTCGCCAGTAAGTACGAGGAAAAGAAATGTCCTGCTTGCAGAAAGATTGAAGATAACTATCCAATGGGTTTGGTTTTCCTCTCTGGTAATTTCTTGTTGCAACATAAAAAAACGATATTAAATACTATACGAAGTGAAGAGAAGCGAGCAATGCAGAAGAACCCATTAGAACGCATCATGGAAATAGAGCAAAAGGATGATGAATATGTGATAAAAACAACAACAGATGCTTTAGCCCATCGAATCGGAAAGATCCTTCATAAATCATTTAAAGGAGAGCTTGACTATAAATTTTCAGACGATCAGAAACTTCTGCGCGCATTCTGGTCAAGGAAAGAGTAATTATGGATGTTATTCTGGAGGAACCAGATTTTGCTTCCATTATTACTCGAATGGCAACAGGTGCTTATATTGCATTAGGACTGGTGGAAAACCCTGTGTCAGGAGAAAAGGAGAAAGATATGGGAATGGCACACTATCTTATAGATTCCCTAAGAATGTTAAAAGAGAAGACAAAGGGGAATCTTGAAAAGGAAGAAAAGAGTTATCTTGAGCAAGTCATTGCCGATCTGGAGTTAAATTTTGTCAATGCAAAGGAGTAAGGAATGAAAAAAAATATTAAATTTGTGTTAGGAGTATTTTTCCTCGCAATGTCACTCATTGCAGTACAAAATCTTAAGAAACATGTAGTAATAAAAGGTGATACCTTATGGGATATCGCTGGTGCCTATTATGATAATCCATTCCTATGGCCGGTTATATATAAAGCAAATCAGGACTCTATAAGTGATCCTCACTGGATATATCCTGGAGAGGTCTTTGTTATTCCGGATATTCCGGCAGAGGTAACAACTCTACCACCCGCAGAAGCAGAGATCGTAATCACAAAAGGAGATGTAAAAGTAGCAAAACCATCAGTAGCGAGAAAGCCTGCAATAAGGCGGAAAAAGTATACCCCAACTGCTGAGATAGAACTCTTCTCTGTTGTCAAAGCAAAAGAATATGTATTTACTCATAAAGCCGCCTTTCTGGCAGGATTCATATCAGATAATAAAAACCTTCCATCAGGAAATATCATAAAAGTGTATTCTACTTCAGGAGAACCAGAAATTGAAGCGATAATAGGCGAGAAGGTAGATATAAATAAAGGAACATCTGATGGTATAGGTAAAGGCGACATATATACGATCTTTGAATGGGGTAAGGGAGTTAAGGGATATGGAAAAATCGTCCGAATAAAAGGAATCCTTGAGGTTATAAAAGCAGGCAGTAAAGTCTCTGAAGGAATATTATTGGAAACCTACGAATCCATCAAAAAAGGCGATTATTTAATGGACTACATATCACCAACCGCCAGAGAAGGTGAAGTAAAACCCACTGTCTTTGACCTGGAGGGTAAGATTATCGCATTCAAGGAAGATGAATTTGTAATTAAACCTTATTCGATAGTTTACATAGAACCAGGAGAAGGAGAGGTTAAACCAGGTGATTTCTTTCTTGTTTATCAATTGAGAAAAGGCTCTAAATCTGAAGAAGCAGCTCCAATTACCCCACTTGGAATGGTTCAGATCGTTTATGTCAAAGGCAAAAGCGCCTCCGGCTATATAACCTCTCTTATGGGAAATCTCTCTTTAAAGGTTGGAGATAGGATCAGACTGGTGGGCAGGATTGAAGGATAAGCCGCTATCCATAAAAGGACTCCAAAAGAAAAAAGAAAATAACGAATTAGCCGTTGGACTAAGTGTGTATAATTATTCAATTGCCAGACTGGCAGATGAATCTGGTTGTGATTGGATATTGGTGGGAGATTCAGTGGGTATGTGTGAGATGGGCTATAAGACAACACTCCCTGTAACGATGGAAGATATGTTAGTTCACTGCAAGGGAGTAGTAAGAGGGGTTAAGAATGCTCTCATAATTGGAGATATGCCATTTTTATCCTTTCAAACATCCCCGGCGGAAGCAGTCAAGAATGCAGGTAGATTTATGCAAATAGGAGTTAGTGGGGTTAAGGTCGAAGGAGCAAAATGTATTGATAATATTGTGGCTATTATCAATGCAGGTATCCCGGTCATGGGACATTTAGGTCTAACTCCTCAGTCTTTTTATCAGCTGGGTGGATTCAAGGTTATTGGAAGGGAGGAAAAAGAATGGGAAGGGCTTATAGAGTCTGCCCGGATACTTGAGCAGAAGGGGGTATTTGCAATCATTCTTGAAGCCGTTGTTCCTGAACTCGCCAGAAAAATTCATGACTCTGTATCCATTCCAGTCTACGGAATAGGGGCAGGCGATGGAGTTGATGGCCAGATTCTGATAATTAATGATATCCTTGGATTGTCTTTTGATATCAAACCAAGATTCGCCAAGGAATATGTTAATTTAAAAGAGATAATCGGTGATGCCATCCAGCGGTATATAAAAGAAGTCAGAGAAGGAATATATCCAGATAGTGAACATTCGTATTGAGAAATACACCCCGGCAGAGGCAGAAAGATGGGATGAATTCATCAATGATTCCGGAAATGGGACAATCTTCCACACCAGGCGATTCCTATCCTACCATCCTTCAGAAAGATTCAACGACAGAAGTCTTATCATAAAAGAAAACAATAATTGGGTAGGAGTATTCCCTGCTGCTTTGAGTGATAATGCTATTTCCTCCCATCCTGGTGCTTCTTATGGAGGTATAATATTCAATGATTTCACAGGTATTAAAAAAATTCATCAAATAACAGACACATTGATTGATTATATCAGAAATGAATTAAAATGCAATCAAATAGAGATCACACTCCCCCCTATTATATACCATACAACCCTCTGTAATTATCTTGATTTTGCTCTATTGAGAAATAATTTCACCTACAAAAAGAGGGAACTATCTGCATACATCCCAATTACTAAAAATCCATTTAATATATTCAAACAGGAATCAAGAACCGCAACGAGAAAATCAAAAAGAGATGGAGTAGTAGTAAAAGAAGGAAGAAGCATAGAGGATTTTTATCATATATTAGAAAATAATCTCTCTATGAGGCACAATGTAGAACCAACCCATACTCTTTCCGAACTCCTCCTCTTAAAAGAACTCTTTCCCTCACGAATTAGACTGTTTTCCTCAATTTATAAGGAAAAACAAATAGCCAGCACTCTTCTATTCGAAACTAATAAAAAGGTAGTCCTCGCCTTCTACATCAGCCACATTCAGGAATATCAACATCTTAGACCTGTAAATCTATTATTCTATGAGGTCATTAGATGGGCTTACAGAAATCGTTATCATTTCCTTGACCTTGGGACATTCACCCTTGACATGGAGCCGAATTTTGGTCTGGGAAGGTTTAAGGAGAGTCTTGGTGCTCGAGGCATCTTCAGGGATTATCTCCAATTAACTCTGTAGATGGATTCATCATCGGATAAGATAAGGAGTCTTTTTAAGCATTCCATAATCTATGGAATTGGACTCTTTCTAAAAAAGGCTATTGGTTTTATCCTCATACCTCTATATACCCACCAGTTTACTCATTTTCAATACGGAAAACTCGCAATTCTATATCTCTATTCTGGTGCACTCATTTTGTTCTTCTCCCTGGGTTTAAATGACGCCTTCTTCAAGCAGTTCGCTAAAGAAAAGAGTGATGAGAAAGATGTATTCAGTCGCTTCTTCTTCTTTCGCCTCTTCTATGTCTCGATATTCCTGTTCCTCTTTCTTATTTTCTCAAACTGGATTGCAAGATTCCTTTTAGAACCAGGGGACGGCTATCTTATTCGTCTTGCCACCCTTACCATCTGGATTGAATCCATATGTATGCCATCGCTCCTGATCCTGAGGATAAAAAATCGTTCAGTGAAATTCGCAGTGGTCAATACATTACGATTCATCATAAACTGCGGTCTTACTATACTCTTTATTCTTTACTTTGGAATGGGGGTTGGAGGCGTCCTGCTTGGAAATCTCTTGAGTGGATTATTATTCTTCTTCATCCTCTATCCCCAATTCCATTATTATATTAAGAATAAAGTGAATTGGTCTCCCATCAAGGAACTATTAATCTATGGACTACCACTCCTTCCTCTATCATTTACTTTATTGGGGATGGATCTTGCCGATAGATGGGTAATAAAATGGATGGCAGGATTGGGAAAAGCAGGACTTTATACCCTTGGATATCAATTCGGTGCAGTAATGGGAATCTTGATTCACGGTTTTCGAATTTCATGGATTTCTTTCTTCTTTAACAACCCTGAAAAAAAAGAAACATTTGCCAATTCCGCCATAATACTTGTCCGTGGATCACTTATTCTATGGGGAATATTATCATTCTTTACAAAAGAAATATTTCAACTTATGGTAGCGAAGGAATATTTCCATGCTATACCAATTGTCCCTGTAATAGCATTCGCCTATATGTTATTTGGACTGGAAGAGATATTCACTGCAGGTTTCTTCATAAAATCAAAAACCTCACTCCTTTTACCCATTGCTCTATTTGCCTTTATAACCAATATATTGCTCAATATACTATTTATTCCCCATTGGGGAATAATGGGAGCTTCTCTTGCTACCCTTATTTCCTATCTTCTTTTTGCTATCATAGCCTACTTAGTAGCTGAAAGATTCTTTCCGATAAAATATGACTTCAGGACCATATTAACCGATCTCGGGATAGGAATTTTGCTCTTTGGTGGTTCCCATCTGTGCGGTAATGGCATTATTCCAAGATTAATAGCATTTCTAATCCTGTGTTCCTATATAGGATGGAAGGAAAGAAAGAGAATAAATTCACTGATTCGCCAGTATATCAAGCATTAACCACACAGACACTTCATCTGATCAAGAGCACTTTCTTATTTGCGATCCTGCTACCCTCAACGGTTAAGAAATAAATCCCTTTTGGTAGCGAACCTTTATCTCCCTCTCCTGCCCAGACTGTAGTATAAAGACCATCTCCATCCCTATTCAACCCCAATGTTGCAACCTTTTGGCCTCCAATATTAAAAACATTGACAGTAGGGCAAGTAAGAGCATTCTTTGTGTAAAGAGTGATAGTTGTAGAATTTACTATAATCCTGGTTGAAAGTTCCATCCGGGATTCTTCTTTCTGTTCATCAAGGTTAATGCCGCTGAACTCTCCTCCGGATTCAGTATACCGTGCCATCCATTCCTGAAAATAGAGATTTGATATATCAGATGACTGAATAAATATGCTGTTTTCATCATTATTGTTGTCTCCCCAATAAGACCAGTTTGTTGAACCTGTAAGCACCCAGGGGTCTGATTCCGGATGTTCTGCATCTATTAGCATATACTTGTGGTGTAACAAACCATTATTGCTTACATTATCTACTAAAATTACTGAAGTAGTATCAAGAGGAGGACTCCACGGATTACCACTACCCGGTATACCTGCCATATCCCTTGCTTCCGAACCACTATTACTGAGCCAGCAACCAGAATCAAAAACGCCCCTTATATTACTTAAATCGCTTCCGCCCATTCCATTCCAAACCCCTTTCAAAGCATTACTAATATCCTGATGACTGAAATAAAATATGCAGAAATAAGCTTCATAATCTACTGTTGAAATCTTGTTAACCATATTATCTTTGATTTCATCTGAAGGACCAAAATATACCTCTATAGGTATTCCATCAACAGTAAATAGGTGTTGTGTATTATCCGTTTTATAACTGGAAAATTTAGAGGTTCCCGAATCAGGTGTATCAGTGCTTGAACCCCACATCTCCTCAAATTCATTCGTATATGCTTCTGAAACCTCGTGGTCCTGAATTGTTACTACATTCTGCGCATTAGCTACTGTTCCCCAATTAGTAACATTATAGGAACCTGTCCAGACCCAATCATCTGTGTAACTTGACGAATCTCTATAATCGAATATGAAGAATTTATTGTGCATATTATAATGACCATCATATCCTGGAGGAAAATTATCATTTATTACTGGTATACCAGCATTTATAAGATACTGGATCACACTATTCATATGATCATCATCATATATAAAACGAATGTTTACACCTCTATAATATGCTGCAACAAGTGAATCCTTCACCTCCCAGTCAGGGTTGCTGAAACTGTATATACAACAATCTATTGAATACTGTGCATTGTGAATAAACGAACAGAGTAAGGAATCCAATGCAACATTACCCATAGCTTCCCCACCTGAAGATACAGAATGATCCACACTCTTGTTGAAATAGACCTTTATCTTATCAGTTCCTTTTACCCTACCAGGAAGAAAGAATAAGAGTAACAAAAAAAACAGATTAAATTTTATAAATTTTTTAATTATAATAAGGATTTCGTTTACCATATCAACTATTTATTCTTTCCTATATTGAGATTACTCTTCCCACTCCTCCATCGATATATACTTCCGGATACAGGTCTTTTATTTCCCTTTTGTATTGTGTGCAGTGAGTTGTACAGATTATTTTCAGGTTATCGAATAATTCAAATTCTCTAAAGCCATGAACGCCTCCAATAATGCCATAAATGGGGCCAAACCTTGAGGCTGCATCAAGGATATGTTGCATTTCAGGATGGGAACAACCAACAATTATAATAATACCCTTATCTGTTTTTACAGCGAGGGCCTGTTCTATCCTATCGAGTTCACCAGTGGAGAAGACATTCTCGTGAATCTGAATTGGTTCTTTAACGGTTACAACCTCTTTTACCCCAGGGGGTTTGGGATATGAAGAAGGAATATACAGGGTAATATCATTGTTTATTTTCAGAAAACCAGTAAGACCACCAGTATGATCATGGTGAAAATGAGAAATAAAAACCTCGTCAATGGAGGTTGGGTCAATATTGAGTTTCTCCATATTTGAAAGAAGTATATCGCTATCCGTCCCTGTGTCAAAGAGTATCCTCGGGGTATTCTCAATATCAAGTACCGCGGAAAAACCCCAGTCAGATTGAAGACCATTTTTATAAACCTCATTGTCATAGATTATCGTAACAACCATTTCTCCTCCTTATTGAATTGAATCCCTTCTTTTTTTTCTCACAAAGTACGCGAAGAATGAATAATGCCCGCTCGGCCATTGATGAGGATTTTGTGAGGACAACCCCCCTGCTTCTATTATTTAACTCTGCAGATGTGAAAGGTTGAGAGGCTGTCAGCAATTTATCACTACTTGACATCTCTATTTATCCTTTTATATTTTAATCAATACAACAGGTTTGTCAAGTTACTATAACGGGAGGTAAAATGAATATAGAATATCCTAAAAGGATACCAATTGCTAATCTTCCAACAAAGATTGAGAGATTGAACACACTCAGCAAAATATTAGATGGTCCTGATATCTATATCAAAAGGGACGACCTGACAGGTTGTGTTACCAGTGGAAATAAGATAAGGAAACTCGAATTTGTTCTTGCTGATGCCCTTGACCATAATGCAGATACACTGATAACATGTGGCTGGATAAATTCAAACCATGTTAGGGCAACAGCTGTGGTTGCAGCCAAATTTGGTCTGCAATCTATTTTAGTATTACGAGGAAAAGAGCCACCTATTTTACAGGGAAATCTCTTTCTTGATAAATTGGTAGGGGCAGAAATAAGATATCTCTCGCCCATGGAATATGAAAAAAGAAAGGAAATAATGGAAGATATCGTTGATTCTCTAAGAAAGAAAAACAGGGTGGGTTATTCCATACCAACAGGGGCTACATATCCTACTGGTGTATGGGGTTATATAATGGCAGCAGAAGAGATAAAAGATCAAATGCCAGATCTAGACGCAATCATAACCCCGGTAGGAAGCGGTGGAACCTATGCAGGTTTATTTATCGGAAAGAAACTATTCAATCTCAAACCAACCATATATGGGATAAATGTGGAAAGGGATAAAGAATATTATAAGAGAAGGATTGCAAGTGTTATAGAAGAATGGAATAAATCCTTTAATCAATCAATATCATTCTCTCCAGAAGAAATAGAAATTATAGACGGCTATCAGGGTAAAGGTTACTCTGAGTTCGGGGAAGAAGAAATTGATGTTATTAAAAGACTCGCAAGACTTGAGGGCATCATACTTGACCCCGTATATACAGGTAAGGCAATGCGAGGACTTATACAGGAGATAAGAAATAATAGATTCAATAGAAAAGAGAAAATCCTGTTTATTCACACCGGCGGTATATTCGGACTACTCTCCCGTATTCAAGAGATCAGGAATCTATAGTATTGCCAATCAACTTTTTGTTTTTTTGCAAAAAAATATCCCATTTAATTTCACTGCCTTTTTCTGGTAAATAAAATATCAAAAATTAAAAAGCAAAATGACAAATAAAAATTCAAAAAGGGGAAAGAAAAGTTTTACATTTTGGTTTGTAATTTTGATGTTTGGTTTTTGATGTCTAATTTTAAGTTATGGTTTTTTAGCTTTGTCTGCGAGATACAAGATACGAGATACGATAAATGAGTGAGTTGCAATATAAGGTTGTAGTAGGATTAGAGATTCACGTGCAGCTTTGCACTAAGACAAAGATGTTTTGCGGCTGTGCACTTAGCTTTGGTGAAGAGGCCAACAGCAGGGTCTGCCCGGTTTGCCTTGGTATGCCGGGTGTCTTGCCGGTAATAAATAAACAGGCGTTTGAATATGCTGTTCTGGTAGCTTTGGCCCTTAATTGCCAGATAGCTGAGTTCACAAAGTGGGATAGAAAGAGCTATTACT
>JAGLZA010000121.1 GCA_023131835.1 Caldifarciminota bacterium | reverse complement strand
CACATACCACATATCACATATAACTCTACGAACCCTACGAATTCCATGAACTCAATAAACCCTCATTTATTCGCAGATTTTGGAGTAGCAGAGCTTGCTCTGCGCTCTTTGGTTCCTTTGCGCACTTTGCGAGAAAAGAAGGGGTAATGTGAATAACGCCCCTGTTGACAAGAAAGTGATTAATCATATAATAATGAGGATGAAAAAAAACGAAAACTCCTCAAGGATGACAGAAGAAGGATTCAATGACTTACTTGCTTTAACCTATTCACTTATCTATGAGGATGAATTCCGCAGGGTAAAGGTAAAAACAAATCTACTGGATTCTTTTCTCAAAAGGGTTGCGGATGGTTCCGTAGATGGTCCGGAAGAGTTTATAGAGAAGGGAATAGAGAGCACATTCACTCCTGCGCTTCTTTTCATCATAAAGGAAAAACTTTATCGATTTGCAAAACGATACATAAAAGAGTATAAAGGCACTGCTGCTTTCCTGGTATTGGATTTAATGAATAGAGGACTACCTCTACAAGGTATCCCCTTCTTTATTGCTATATTTGCCCGTAGTGCTTCAAGAAGACCCCTATCAGAAGATAATAGTGTATGGAAACTCCTGTATCAATTCTTACCTAAAAGGCTCACTGAAAGCACAACTACAACAATAGAGAAACCAGAATTTATAAAGAAAGAAAAAGATAGATATGAACATCTTGATTCAGGATTATTGATTCCAAAGGAGAAAAAAGAAAGCAATAAAAAAGCATCACGAATAATCATTCCTGGCGGAGAATAGAAAGGAGATAGAGTAGAAGAAATGTCAAAGATAGTTATTATAATGGGTTCGAAGAAGGACATGAACCATGCAAGGGGGATGAAGAAATTAATAAAGGAATTTGGTATCCTCTGTGAGATTCGAATTGCATCCAGTCATAAGACCCCTTATAAAGTCCTTGATATAATAAAGGAATATAGAGATGAAAGGATAGTCTATATAACAATAGCGGGAATGAGTAATGCACTCAGCGGAATGATTGACGGAAATACCCCAATGCCAGTAATAGCCTCGCCTCCATATTCGGATAAATTCGCAGGGGCTGATATATTCTCTAATCTGCGGATGCCATCCGGGGTGTGTCCGATGGTCATATTGGGAGCGGAACAATCAGCTTTGGCAGCCATCAAGATACTTGCCATTTATGACGACAACCTCAAAAAGAGGTTGATTCAATATCAAGAAAAATATAAAGAAAAGATTGAACAGGACGATAGGGAAATAAGAGGTGGGTAGCGTAAAGGACCTTGAGGTAATTAAAAAACCAACAGAATCAGAATCTGGAATAGGTCGATTCCAATTCTCTGATCGCTACTCGGTCTTCGATTGGGGTGCTATGCCTGATGAGATACCAAAAAAGGGAGCATCCCTTGCAATAATGACCTCCTATTTCTTTGAATTGCTTGGCAGAAAAGGCATAAATACTCATTACAGGGGAATTGTAAAAGACGGAAAAGTCATCCATTTGGATGAGGTAAAAGAGCCCTTCAATAAAATAGAAGTGGATCTCGTCAGAGTCTTTGAACCAGGGAGAAGTGGAAAGAGATATGACTATTCCATATACGAAGAAATTGATAAGAATTACCTGATTCCCCTGGAATTTATATACAGAAACTCAATTCCAAAGGGTTCTTCCTTCTGGGAACGATATCATTCAGGGCTTATTGTGGATGTCCCCGAAAATCTTAAACCAGATACTAATCTTACCAAATCCATACTTGATGTTTCAACAAAATTAGAAGAAACCGATCGCTACCTCTCATGGAAGGAAGCAAAAGAGATAGCCCACCTCTGTGAAACACGTATAGAGGAGATAAAGGAAATCCTGTTGACCGTAAATAACCTGATAACAGAAGCTGTAAAGATCTCTGGTATTACAAATCAGGATGGCAAACTGGAACTCGGAATAGATCCATCTGGTTCACTTATAGTTGTAGATGCAATTGGAACCCTTGATGAATGTCGTTTTTTATTTAACGAAATAGCGCTCAGCAAGGAGATACTACGAAAATACTATAGAAAAACCAAATGGTTCAAAGAAGTGTTAAAAGCAAAGGAGAAATCCAAAAGAGACTGGAAGATACTTGTTCAGTTAGAACCTCCCCCCCTTCCTGAATCATTAAAGAATATTGTATCCCAGATATATCAATCAGTAGCAAATACTATCTCAAAAAAGGAATTCTTTACAACCTCACCTCTCAAGGAAGCAGTAAAGGAAATCTCAAAGGTTATTTAGTTTACCACTGTTTTACCCACTCCCTGATTTAACTAATTTCCTCCCAACCTTTCCCCTATCTTTAACCACAGAGGTCACGTCGCTTCGCTCCATTGAAGATTGAAAAATGGAAATTGTAAAATGCAAAATTCCTCTCCACCCCATATTTTTAACCACAGAGGTCATAGCGCGGCAAAGCCGCTAAAATGTAAAAATCAAATATCAAAATGTAA
>JAGLZA010000120.1 GCA_023131835.1 Caldifarciminota bacterium | reverse complement strand
AAACAACGAATGCCACTAATAACACAAATAATTTTTCATTTTTTACGGTTAGGGGAAGAGATAATTTTGTATTTTAATCTGTCATTTTGCTTTTTAATTTTTGATATTTAATTTCCAGGGAAAACAAAATCAAATGAGGTATTTTTTGCAAAAAAACAAAAAGTTGACTGGCAGTACTACAGAGAACAAAAAAGTCCCACCACTCCCCTTTATTTTTTTGTTTTCAGAGGATACAGAGGAGAAATAAAATTTTGTAGGGGCGTTCAATTGAACGCCCCTCTTCCCAAGTAGAAAGTGTCGTTAAGCCTTGCAATTATCTCATTTCCAAGGTTGAAACATAAATTTTCGGGGGGTTGTCAGTTAGTCTCATTTCATTTGATATCTAATCTCTGATCACTTAAAATATTCTACTGCATTCTTGAAAACTTTGAGACCTTCTCCGCCTAACCTTCCATCCTGCCAGTCAGGTGGAGAATGCGGGAATAGATTCCTCTCAGGGTGAGGCATCAGTCCCAGTATTCTACCGGTCAAGTCGGTGAGACCGGCTATTCTTTTGTCTGAACAGGTAGGACCTTTAGTTATGTATCGCAGGGCGATATAATCTCCTCTTTCTAATTCCCTTAGTATTAATGAATCCCTCACCACTAATCTGCCCTCGCTATTTGCCATAGGTATATAAAGGTGAGTAATTCCCTTCGTGAATACACATCTATTATTACTCACTTCAAGGTCAAGCCACTGGTCGCAGAATCTCGCTTTCGGTATAACCGTTAAGCTAACACTCCTTCCAGCAAATCCAGGAAGCAATCCCATCTTCACTAATATCTGAAATCCGTTACATATACCGATTATGAGGTTACCTTTATCCACAAACTCTTTCATTATCCCCTTTATGGTATTTAATCTTGCAGCCATTACCGTCCCTGCCCCAAGATCATCTCCATAGGTAAATCCCCCGGGTATTGCTAAAATCCCTGAATTCAGGATAGTTGTTTTATACTTGAGTAAGGCATCTATATAGACATATTCTACTTCAGCACCAGCCATCTCGAAAGCATAACCTGTTTCCATATCGCAATTTGTCCCTGGCCCACGTAATATTAATGCTCTTACCATTCTACTGCCTCTTTCCATCTCTTATAGAGTTCTTCTATCGGTAGATCAATCAAAATTTCATCCTCTGCATCTATAATAAGTGAATCTCCCTCTGTTCTTCCTATTTGAAAGATGGGAAGATCTTTAAACAGGAGTTCAAATTCTCTAACATTTTCCTTTCTTATCTCAACGAGGAATCGCGAATTGGATTCACTGAAGAGCAGGATATCCTCTCTTAAATCTGACTCTAATTTCGATAAAGAAATCCTGCATCCTATCCTGTTGGAAAAACCCATCTCTGCAAGCGCTACACCCAATCCTCCATCAGATAGGTCATGAACAGATAGAAATAAATTTTTCCTCATACCTTTACTCACCATTTCAAATACTTTTTTTGCAATTATCGAATCAACAGAAGGAACCACTCCCTCTATATCCATTATTCTGGCGAACTCGCTGCCTCCAAGTTCATTCTTTGTTTCTCCAATAAGATAAATCAGATTCCCATCTCCCTTGAAATTGGTAGTCATTGCAAAATGATAATCCTCAATAACTGATATAGAAGATATTAGAAGTGTAGGAGGAATAGAAACCTTTTGGACCTTTTGACCTTTGCAATCGATGAAGAAATTATTGAGACTGTCCTTGCCAGAAATAAACGGGATGCAGAATGAGGTCGCATAATCATAGCAGGCTTTTACCGCTGCAACAAGGTCACCCAATCCTTCCTCGCAAGATACATCTCCAAAACAGAAATTATCCAACATTGCTGCATTCTTCAGGCTGCCACCTGCTGCTATAAGATTCCTCAGTGATTCATCAATCACTGATGCAGCCATACTATAGGGGTCTTCCTTCCCATAAAGAGGATTTACACCAAAGCCAAGAACTACCGCTCTTTCAGAACCCAACAAGGGTCGGATAACAATCCCATCTGAAGGACTGCTATTTCCTGAAAAAACACCAACTACATTCCCTGCCTGAACCTCGTGGTCATATTGTCTTATTATCCACTTCCTACTTCCTATATTATCCGATGATAGCAAAGACAGAAAAATCCCTTTCAGGTCTTCTGGATAATGAAATTTACAGGCTTTCCTTCTTGTCTCTCTGATTTTAGCCCTTTTTTCTTTTAGAGGAATACCATTAAAAAGGAACTCAGGGTCAAGGTCGCCTACGATCTCCCCTTCATATCTTACAATTAGTCTTCCACCACCAAATTGTCCGATTATTGTATATTCTACATTTTCTTCCTCCAATACCTCTTTGAGTTCTTTTAGTTTTGATATTGGAACTGCAAGAACCATTCGTTCCTGTGATTCTGACACCCATATCTCCCAGCAGGAAAGACCTGCATATTTCAATTTTGCGGTCTCAAGGTCAACCACTGCTCCAACAACACTGCCCATCTCTCCAACAGCAGAGGAAAAACCTCCTGCCCCACAATCAGTGATAGCTCTATACAACCCTCTATCTCTGGCTTTAAGAAGAACATCCAATACCTTCTTCTCCTCTATTGGATTACCTATCTGGACAGCCCCTCCTGATACTTCCTGTGATTCTTCATCAAGGCTCAAGGAAGAGAAGGTAGCCCCATGAATACCATCTCTGCCAGTTTTTCCACCTATTGCTACAATAAGGTCCCCTTCTCTAACCTCCTTCTTTAAATATTTTTTCTCAATAATGCCAACACTACCCACAAAGATAAGGGGATTATAGTTAAATGCTTTATCAAAATAGACCCCACCTCCAACGGTTGGAATCCCCATTCTATTACCATAATCTCTGACACCTGCAACAACTCCTCTCATTATTCTTTTGGGATGGAGTACTCCTTCTGGAAGTGTAGAAAGTTCTGTATTGATATCACCAAAACAGAAAATATCTGTTGAAGCGAATGGTTTTGCACCAAGACCAACCCCAAGGGTATCCCTTATTACCCCCCCCACTCCTGTCCCAGCACCACCATAGGGTTCAAGAGCTGACGGATGATTATGAGTTTCCACCTTATAGGTTACTGCATAATCCTCATCAAATTCAATAGCACCAGCATTATCGGAAAAGGAAAGTAGAACCCAATCAGCATCAATATCCTCTGTTGCTCCCTTAATTGAATCAAAGAGGGTCTTTTTATTATAATAGTCTTCTGGTTCTACTCTGATTGGTGATTTGAATGTCTTATGAAAACAGTGTTCACTCCAGGTCTGCGCAATCATCTCCAACTCAAGGTCAGTAGATTCCCTTCCCTCTCTTATGAAATAACTCTGGATTTCTTTCATCTCAGAAAGGTTCAGAGCCAATAAACCCTCTTTTGATATTTTAAGGAGTTCTTTATCATCAATCTCACGAATGGGAATAATATTCTTTTTAAATTTATATGGATCAGGAGAAGGAAAATCCATCTTGACAACCTCCATCTGAATCATTTCATTCATAAGCAGACGGTCTCGAATAAGATATATATCCTCTCTGCTTAGATTTCCTTTAAGAATATATCTCTTCCCTGTCTTTACTCTGTCTATCTTATAACCAAGGGTATGAGCGACTTCCTTTAATGTAGATGCTTCGGCATCGAACACTCCAGGTTTATAGGTAATGGTTATTGATGTGCCCTCTCTTGAAAGAGGTTTATCAATAGAATACTCTTCAATGATAGGATCGACAATAACTTCTTTTATTAAGCGCTCTATTGAACCCTTATTGAGAGTTCCCTGAATCCAGAATATCTCGTTTATATGAACCCTCTCTACACCGGAAATGCCAAGGAGTTGAATATCCTCTCTTAGTACATGGGATACAGGATCGTCCCTATCCTGCTTTATTCCCTTCTCAATATATATCATATCTTTTTATATACAAGAATACCATATCTGTCAACAGGTAAACTTACCCCCAATTTTCTCGCAAAGCTCGCAAAGGGAATTAGTTAAATAGTTGAATGGGTAAATAGTCAAATGGGAACTCCCATCCCCACCCATTTTTAGCCACGGTTTCTGTACGGTTTTCAGAAAGATTTTATCTGTAGGGGCACGGAGCCCCGTGCCCCTACAGATAACAGACTAACTCACCAACTCACTAACTGACCAACACATCAATCTTCTTTATGTCCTTTGCCTGCCCCGTAGGGAGGAACCGACCGTATCGGGGTGTCTCTGTGGTGAATTAAGGGTTTCCCTACTGAATTAATTCTCTTATCTTCCCCGCAACCGTTTCCGGATCAAGGCCCATCTTCTTGAATACATCCTGAGGGCTACCGGATGGAGCAAATCCAGACACACCAAAGGAATAGAAATTTGCAGTAATTCCACCCAGAGCCAACAGATTACCTACAATCGAACCAAGACCAGTCCCAACAAGATGATCCTCATAGGAAAATATATTCCTATATCCCGCTATATCTTTTATTCCATCCTTATTCAGTGCAAGGGGAGAAGAAACATTCATAACCGCTATGGAAATATCAGACCTCTTTAGTATTTCACACACCAGAAGAGCAAGGTGAAGGGTATAACCATAGGATAGAATTACTCCGTCCTTCCCCTCCTGGATAAGATCTATCTTCCCATACTCGTAACTATAATTACCGGAAAAGAACGGCTTATGTTCCGAATCTTCAATCACTGGCTCCTTTACCCTACCCACAACAACCATAACATTTCTATCCATACCAGGTAGATAACGAATAACCCTGTCTGTCTGATTTGGGTCAGCCGGTATAATGATAGCAAAATCGGGCAGATTTCTCACGAGGCCGAGGTAATCTATACAGTGATGTGTCTTACCGTCCTCTCCTACATTAATACCACAATGGGTTAGTACAAGACGAATCTTTGACCCGTTTATTGCATTCAACCGTTGCTGATTATACACCTCATCAATACCAAAAACACCAAAATCAGCCTGGAATGTATGAATCCCCTGAGTGGAAATGACACCTGCAATGGTAGCAGTATTATGTTCGGAAACACCGGCCTCTATCAAGAATTCCGGAAAATTATCTCCGAATTCCTTTACTCGAACCGAATCGGCAAGGTCGCAATCCAGTGCAACTATACTCCCCGGAGGGTTCAGTTTTCCAAGTTCTGTTAGTGCGTTTCCAAAAGCATCCCTATTACCTACCCTATCTCCAATTGTATACTCTATCGGCTTCCCTACATTGAGTTTCGGTAACGCCTCAACAATAGGATCACAGTAGGATGTTTTCGGTTCGCTCTCCTTCCTTATTCTTATATACTTATCAATATCATTCAGAGCCTTTAGTTCATTCAGTGCTCTATTTAGTTCTTCGTTATTTAGGGGTTTCCCGTGGTATACTTCATCCCCTTCCATAAAGGAGATACCTTTGCCAATTTCGGTGGCTGCAAGTATAGCATAATGGAAAGCATCATCCATAACAGCCCTGTGCAATGCGGTATATAAATCCTCTAAATTATGACCGTCCACATCACAAACCTTCCACCCATCAGCAAGGTAATCCTCTCTTATATTTATCGGCATAACATCCTCAATCCTACCGGATATCTGCCGATTATTATAATCGATTACAACCGTAAGGTTATTAAGTTTATATTTGGAGGCAAAACGTCTTGCCTCAGCAACCTGTCCCTTTGCCTGTTCTGCATCACTCATAAAAACGAATATTTTACAATCCTTACTCTTGAACCTTGAAGCCATAGCAAATCCGCAACCTATGGATAATCCCTGTCCAAGATTCCCTGTGCTCCAGGGAATATCAGGAAGATGTGATTCAACATGCCCCTCGTAAGGACCACCTGCATATCGGAAAAAGGATAATACCTCCTCTATATTAAGAATACCCAATCTCCCAAGGATAGAGTAGACCGCTGGAGAGGTATGTCCATGGCTCACCACAATCCTATCCCTTTTAAGATTCGCTAAACTATATACCAGAGTATATATATCTATGGAGGATAAGGAACCACCAGGATGACCAGAATTCACAATCGTTGTCATCTTTAAGATGTCTTCACGACATTGGCGAGTAAGATTTTTCAATCTATTCAATACATCATCTGATAGAGTCTCGGTCGAAAAATCAAATTCCTCTTGACCCCTAAACCAATCTTTCTCCACTACATACCTCCTCTAAATATTCTCAATATATCATTTGAAAGGAGCATAATCATAAGTGATACAATAAGAATAAAACCGACCATTTCTATAATCTTCAACATCTTCCCTGTCGGTTTCTTTCTAAAGATACCCCCAACAGCTGAAACAAGGATATGAAAACCATCCAGAGGTGGAATGGGTATTAAGTTTACCACTGCAAGATTTATAGAAAGAAGAGCAAAGAATGCTAAAAGATTAATAATACCCCCTACCATACTCTTCTTAGTCATCATAACAATCCCTACAGGTCCAGCCAGATCCCTGGCTGAAACCTTTCTATGTATTATCAATGATATTGAGCGAAAAATTAATGTAGCAGTTCCCAGGGTCTGCTGGGATGCAAAGGAAATGGCCTCGGTAAATGGTATCTTTATTCCTTTTGTTGGTGATGCAATCCCTATCATTCCTATCTTAACAATTGAATCTCCGGAAAGCATCGCCGCCTCTTCTGGCACTATAGTTGTCCGAAAGGTATCACTACCTTGAGAATATAAAATATCTAAGGTCTCACCTATTGCAGGATATATATATCCCATGATATCTTCCCAATCTGCTATCTCTTTTCCTGCTATTTTGAGAATGTATGCTCCTTCTCTTAAGCCAGCCGAATAAGCTACTCCCTCCTTATATACCCTCCCAGCCACAGGCAGATATTGGGGTACAAGAGAATCCAGACTTACCATATCAGGAATAATTACCTTCTCTTCTCCATCCCTCAAGAGTAGAACCTCTGAACCTTCTTTCAGATTATCTGTTATATCCATCCAATGAGAAATCTTCTTCCCATCAATTTCAAGGATTCTATCTCCTGTATACAGATAACTCCCCTGAACAGAATGACCTATAATGGTGGTATCAGGAACCTCTATCCCTGAAATAGCAAGGATGCCAAGATATACAAGAAAACCAAGTAGGATATTTGCAAAGGGACCTCCGAATATCGTAGCAATCCGCAAGAGTGCATTCTTTGAGTAGAACTCACCCTCTTCTCCCTTTATCTCATCCGGATCCATTCCTTTCAACTGAACATAACCCCCAAAGGGAATCGCTGATATCCTGAAATCCGTTCCCTTCCACTTAAAGGAAAATAGTTTTGGTCCGAACCCTATGGAAAAAACTGGGGCGTCAATGGAAGACGCCTTTGCGATCAAAAAATGGGAAAGCTCATGAACAAATATGAGTATACTGAGACCAAGAATAGCAACAAGGATAGAAATAATCATCCAATTAGCTCCTTAGACCTAAAAATAGCCCATTCCTCTGCTTCAATAATATCCTTTATTTCTGGCTCTTTAACAGGAGAGTGTGATTGAGTAACCTCTATCACTATATCCATCAGCCTTATAAAGCCAATCTTCCCTTCAAGGAATGCATTGACAGCCACCTCATCCGAGGCTGCAAGGACTGCAGGAAGGGTTCCACCTTCTTTTAAGGCATAGTAGGCAAGGGAAAGAAGGGGAAATTTATTTTCATCAACTTTATAGAAGGTTAAGGTCTTGACCTCGGAAATATCAAGTGGGTCAAAAGCAGAACCTCTGTGTTCTGGAGCCGTTAGGGCAAATCGAATTGGAATTCTCATATCTGGCTTTGATAACTGAGAAATGACTGAGCCATCCTTGTAGAGCACCATTCCATGAACAATAGATTGCGGATGGATGACAACCTCTATTTCATCAGAAGATAGCCCGAATAGAACAGATGCTTCAATAACCTCAAAACCTTTATTCATCAATGTTGCAGAATCTATTGTAACCTTACTCCCCATCTTCCAGTTAGGATGTTCTAAAGCTTCCTCCGGACTAATACCCTCAAAGGATTCTCTTTTATAAAAAGGACCTCCGGATGCGGGGAGAATAATCTTACTTATATTCGAACGCTCAGCTCCCAGAAGGGATTGATATATCCCTGAGTGCTCGCTATCTATAGGAATTAGTTCTCCTTGAATAGCAGGTAATATACTTTTAAGGATTGGAGCGTAAGCAACAATTGTTTCTTTATTCGCGGTCGCAACTCTTTTACCACACCTTAACGCTTTTATAAGGGGCTCAAAGGTTAAAGTTCCCTTTGATGC
The DNA here is from genome assembly GCA_023131835.1 of Caldifarciminota bacterium. Classification (GTDB taxonomy): domain Bacteria; phylum Hydrothermota; class UBA3072; order UBA3072; family UBA3072; genus JAGLZA01. Next base: position 7,954 of record JAGLZA010000120.1, on the reverse strand, counting down.
TATTACTAATATATCCACCTCTTCACTTATTGCTAATTCATTACATCCTTCAATTCCAATAAGTGTCTTCCATCTATTTTTCACCAATTCATTCAACCTTTTCTCATTATCAGAGAAGACTGAACCTACATATTCAGGATTAAACTCCTGCGCCTGGCGAAGCAATAAGGGAATATTATTTCCACTAATAAGAGCATAAACCTCATAATCACCGAGCTCTTTAATAACCTCAAGTGTGTTTTTTCCAATGGAACCAGTAGAACCTATAATTGCCACTCGTTTCATCTTACTGCAAAGAACCGTAGATAATAATATATGAGTGGTGCCGTAAAGAGAAGACTATCAAATCTATCAAGGACTCCACCATGTCCTGGTATGGTAGCAGCGGCATCCTTGACCTTAACATCCCTCTTTATCATAGACTCTACCAGATCTCCAATGGGTGCTATAATAGCAGTTCCTACACCCAGAGCCATACAATCGAACCAGGAGAGATAGGTGGCATATACCTGCTGGTAGATAAATGCGGCAACAACTACTCCAAGAACTCCTCCCAGAACGCCCTCCCATGTCTTATTTGGTGATATTGAAGGAAAGAACTTCCTCCTTCCACAACGTCTACCGACAAAGAAAGCCATTGAATCATTACACCAGGTAAGGACAAATGGTAAGAGAGCAAGACTGGTACCCAGTCTTATTTTGACATCGAAAATATTGGTATATATCAGAGGTTCAAGCACCCTCGGCATTTGCATAAGAAGAATAAGGTGACTCAATAACCATCCAACATATATCACCCCAAATACGGTTCCGGATATATGAAATATTGCCTCTTCTTTCTTCCTGCGCAACAACTCTGCAACTGCAACAACTATGACAAGGGCTGATATCGTAAGCATAGTAAAGAGATGGCTATGAAAATAGGCACTCAATCCAAGAACAAGAGATGAAATAATAGCAAGAGACTTATAGGGTGCAAGTCCCCTCTGTCTTAATATATCACAGAATTCATAAACACCAACAAATATTCCCAACTCAACAAGAACAAGAAAATAGATGCCTCCTGCCCATACAATATATATTAATATAGGAATGAATAGAATAGCTATCATCCAGCGCCTGACTAAATTCAAATTAATGTTCCGAATCTCCTTACCCTTCTTTGATACGCTTTTATCGCTTTTATAAGATCCCCTCTACCAAAATCAGGCCATAGGGTATCAGTAAAGTACAATTCTGTATAGGCAATCTCGTAGAGGAGGAAATTTGAGATACGTAACTCTCCGCTGGTCCGAATGAGAAGGTCAGGATCAGGGAGATCAGGGATATAAAGAAGTTCTCTCAAACTGTCCTCATCCACTAATTTCCCTTCTCGGACTGCTTTATTGACAACATCCACCAACTCTCCCCTACCACTATAATTGATAGCAATGGTGAGATTCAGATCGCTGAAATTCTTTGTCTGTTCCTGGAGCCAATAAACTTTCTTCTGGAGCTCTTCCGGGAGTGATTCCAGTCTTCCCAGGAATCTTACCCTTACTTTGTGTTCCTTCAACTCAAAAATCTCTTTTTCAATCATCATTGCGAAGAGCTTCATTAATCCACTTACCTCTGTACTCGGGCGGTTCCAGTTTTCTATTGAAAAAGTGTATATGGTAAGATAATTAATCCGAAAATCAATGCAGGCTTCAATGACTCTCCTTACAGAGTTGACTCCAGCACGATGGCCTTGAAGGCGAAGTAATCCTCTTTTCTCTGCCCAGCGACCGTTCCCATCCATTATTATGGCAATATGGTTGGGGACATCATCCATTCAGTATTTCCTCTTCCTTCTTTAGAAGAAGTTCATCTAACTTCCGCGTAAAGTGATCGGTAAACTCCTGGATCCGATCCTTATATCTCATAGCCTCATCCTCAGATAATTCCCCCTCCTTTTCCATAGCCTGAATCCTTTTCATTGTATCTCTCCTGATATTTCTCAAAGAGACTCTTCCTTCTTCTGTCAATCTGCGGATAAGGCCAACCAACTCCTCTCTCCTTTCATCTGTAAGCGGAGGTATTGGGATACGAAGGACAGTTCCATCAGAAGAGGGATTTAATCCGAGTTTACTCGCCTGCAGGGCTTTCATTATTGAATCAATTGCCTTACCATCATAGGGATGAACCACTATAAGATGTGGCTCAGGGGTAGTAATGGAAGCAATCTGATTCAGAGGTGTTTTTGCACCATAATAGTCTACTTTTATATCCTTAATAAGAGAGGGAGAAGCACGTCCTGTCTTAACAGCAGCAAATTCATCAGCAACAATTGAAGCGGTCTTTTCCATCTTCTCAATTATTTCTTTTTTGAATTCCTTATCCATTGATTCCTCCTTCAATAGTGGTTCCTATCTTTTCTCCCCCTGCCGCCCGTTCTATATTCCCCGGAAGGGAGGCATTAAAAACTACAATGGGAAGATTATGAGTCAATGCCATTGAAAATGCGCTTAGATCCATAATCTTGAGTTCCTTTTCCAATGCTTCCTTGAAACTTAGTTCCTGGTATAAACAGGCATCTTCATACTTTTCGGGATCCTTATCATAAACCCCTTCAACCCTTGTGGCCTTTAAGAGAACATCAGCCTTTATCTGGATTGCACGAAGAACAGAAGCAGTATCCGTTGTAAATAAAGGGTTGCCAGTTCCACCAACAAATATTAAGACGAACTCTTTAGAGAAGAGTTCCTCGACTCTCTTACTGTTATAGGATTCTCCAATGGAAGGAGAAAGAGATATGGCAGATAATATAGCATTCGGCACACCTTTATTCTTTAATGACGAAGCCAGAGCACCACCATTTATAATGGTAGCTTGCATACCCAATTCATCCAATTCCTCCGAGGGAAGATTAACCTCCCTGGCTTCTGTTGCTCCTCTAATTATATTACCTCCACCAACAACAATCCCAACCTGGACTCCCATTTCATAGATATTCTTTATCTGGGAAGCAATCCTGTCTATTGACTCAAAAGAGAGTGGTCTATCTTTTCCTTGAAAGAACTCTCCGCTTATCTTTAGCAGAATTCTATCATAGACAGACTTACTCTCCGAGTTCATACCTTTCAAAACGCTTAACTACAATATTTTCCCCAATGACAGCAATCTTTTCTTTTATTAGATCTCCAATAGTCTTAGTTGGCTCTCTGAAATAGCCCTGTTCTAACAGAACAACTTCTTTATAGAAATTCTCTATTTTGCTCTCCACTATCCTTTTCTGTATCTCTTCGGGCTTTTTCATTCTTTTCGCCTGTTCTTCATAAATAGATTTTTCCTGCTCAAGTATATCATCGGGAACCGATTTCCTATCAACTGCAATGGGGTTCATAGCTACAACCTGCATAGCTACCTCTTTGGCAAGTTCCATAAAATCATCGGTTCTGGCAACAAAATCAGTCTCGCAGTTAAGTTCTATAAGTGAACCCAATCGGCTACCAGGATGAATATATGAATAGATAACCCCTTCTCCGGTCTCCCGTCCCATCTTTTTTGATGCCTTTAGTATTCCCTTCTTTCTCAGGATCCCAATTGCTTTATCAATATCGTGGTTGGATTCTATAAGGGCATTCTTACAATCAAGGATACCTGCACTGGTCTTTGCCCTGAGTTTTTTTATTAGTTCTATATCTACTTCCTTGGTAGTAGCCATTTCTCCTCCTTCTTTACCTTTCTTACATAAATCGATGGTATTCTTTCATCTAGATAGAAATAGAAACGGACTAAGAGAGATATTCCTGTCTTACAATTAAATTATCACTCATCGGATTCTTCAACTATTTGACTCTGCCCCTCAGTAATAGCCATTTCAATAATACTAGTTATCAGCCTTATAGACTCTATTGCATCATCATTGGCTGGTATGGGATAATCAACTAAATCGGGATCAGCATTTGTATCAACGATGGCGACGACCGGAATTTCAAGTAGACGACCTTCTTTAACAGCTATATCCTCATTAATCACATCTACAACAAAGAGAAAGTCCGGCACCCTCTTCATATTTTGAATACCCTTGAAATAGCATTCCATTTTATCGCGTTTTCTATTCAGGCGAATCTGTTCCTTCTTGGGAAGCTCTTTGAATTCACCTTGCTCTATCTGCTCACAGAGTGCAATAAACTTCTCAACACTCTTCCTTATCACACTGAAATTGGTAAGGGTTCCACCCAACCAACGTTCACTAACCCAGGAAGCGCCAACACGAGTAGCTGCCTTTTCAATCACATCGGCAGCTTGTTTTTTAGTACCTACGAAAAGGAACTCTGCACCATCTGCAGCTGCATTTGCTACTACATTATAAGCTTCTCTTATCAATTGCACAGATTTTCGGACATCAATAATATGTAAACCATTCCTCTCTGTATAGATATATGGTTTCATCTTTGGGTTCCAAGCACTTTTCTTGTGCCCAAAGTGAACCCTTGCATCTAATAAATCTTTAAACTGCATTAATGCCACATTACCCCCTACCTCTTTGAGTGCTGGAAGCCTCTACGTGCTTTCCTTAACCCATATTTTTTTCTTTCTTTTATACGTGCATCCCTCTTCAGGTAACCTGCATCCTTGAGTGGCTTTTTAAATTCAGGGTTTATTTCAACCAGACCCTTGGCAATGGAATGGAGTATCGCCTCCGCCTGCCCTGATATGCCACCACCACGGACAATCACATGGATATCAAACTTATTGTGCATATTCACTCGTTCTATGGGTTTTCTTGCCTCATATACTAATCGGTCAATCTTCAAATATTCCTTTATTGGCTTTTTATTAACTGTAATCTTACCATTACCAGGGTAGAAACGGGCTGTAGCTGCTGCACCTTTTCTCTTCCCTGTTACTATAGCAAGTTCCTCCATATATTATCCTCCCAGATCTAATCTTTTTGGTTTCTGTGCCTGGTGGGGATGCGTTTCCCCGGTATAGACCTTTAGTTTCTTTATCATTTTCTTCCCAAGTTTGTTCTTGGGTAACATCCCGGAGACTGCATGAAATATAATTCCTTCAGGATCATCTTCAAACTTCTTTAAAAATGGAATCTCTTTCAATCCCCCCATATAACCAGTGTGATGGCGATATACCTTCTGTTCTCTCTTTTTCCCTGTAAGCAGAATCTTATCTGCATTTAACACAATAACACAATCCCCATTGTCAACATGGGGCGTGAAATCCGGTTTGTGTTTTCCCCTGAGGATGTTGGCTATCCGAGTTGCAACCCTTCCAAGGGGTTTATCCTTAACATCAAAAATCCACCAATCACAATTCACATCCTCTTTTCTTAGAGAAAATGTTCGCATTTCTACTCCTTTTTATTTTATTCCCTACATCTACAATCCTAATGGGGTAAATATATAACAAAAATTTCTTTTGTCAAGAAGCGGAGAACAAATTATATTATTCTAATCTCACCCTCCCCTTTTTTAAGCCACGGTTTTAAGACACTGTTTAAAATAGGTTTTTTATTGCCCATTCCTCCCATCCCTTTTTCTTGACACAGATTTTCACTGATTAAAACAGATATTTTTTATTTTATTCTTATCAGTGATTAATCTGTGTTATCTGTGTCTAATTCTGGGTATATCTCAAGCAAAGGGAATTAGTTAAATAGTTGAATGGGAAAATAGTTAAATAGTAGGGGCGAGGTTTCCTCGCCCAAACGCATAACGCAATCAACGCTATGAACGAAAATGGAGTAGCGAAACTTGTTTCGCGCCCCGTAGGAGCGTGATTAAACAAGCTCGGTTGTTTGACAGTATGACATCTTCGCTCCTATTAGCTTTTTCCATCATGTCATATTTGTCAAACACCGAGCGTATAGCAATTGTCATTGCGAACTCCTCTTCCTGCCTGACCTCAGTGAAGCAATCTCTATCTTTCCGCATAACCATAGAGAAACAATCCCTTAAAATTTAGATTCTTCGCCTGGGATGAGCAAGATGTTGAACTCGCAATGACAAATTGTTGGGTTTGTAGGGTGGTATGTGATAAGGGTTCGTGGGGTTCGTAGGGTTCGTTCCTAATTAACTATTCAACCATTTAACTATTCAACTAATTCCTTTTGTCTCCTTTATGTTCTCTCATGAGGAATTTTTAATAAACCGTGGCTAAAAATGGGAAGGGAGAGGGGATTCCCATTTAACTATTTATCCATTCAACCATTTAACTATTTCTCAATTGGAGCGAAGCGACTACCTCTGTGGTGAATTTTCCCCCTACTTCCCTTTAGTCTCCTTCAAAATCCAATCAGCAATCAAGGTCAGGGCGCTCGGCGAAATGGTTTCTTCTATCTTTGCATACTCAGAGACCGCTCCGGTTTGTGCGGTCTGGAACAGATGATTAAGGCCTGACAACTTCTTAATTGTATAGTGTTTGTTGCCTCCGGCTTTAAGGGCATCTTCAATAGCACCCAGGTTTTCTTTAGAAGGTACCTGCAGGTCTTTTTCGCCATTTATCGCAAGTACCGGGCATTTTACCTTCGTCAGGGTTGGCTTTGGATCGTAAGTCAGGAAATACTTAAACCAGGGGGACATTAAATTGCGGAGCTGGGATTCTATCCCGGCTTCAACATCACCCAAAGCCTCTCTCTCTTCTTCACTCAGCTCTGCCAGCACTTCCGTTAGAATCTCACGGAGCCTCTTTTCAGCAACTGCATTGTCCTTTTCCTCTTTTAGCACAGTAAATAAACGTTCTTGCATGGCGCGGTGCCTTGCAATTTCCTTATCGTCTGCACCCTCTGCTTTGCCAATCAGAGCACCCTGCAGATATAGGATTTCCTCTCCGGTCAAACAAGTCCCAGCCATCAATACGATAAATGCGACATCTTGCGATTGAGTTGCCACCATCGGGGCGATTATACCCCCTTCACTGTGACCAATAAGACCGATATGCCCTGGTTTTACCTCCTTACGATTCTTGAGATACTTTATGCCTGCAAGTACATCATCTGCAAAATCCTCAGATGTAGCCTTCGCAAAATCACCGGTTGAACTTCCCACTCCTCGATCATCTACCCTGAGCACAGCGACCCCCTGGCGTGTCAGGTAATCTGCCAGTACCAGAAAGGGGCGATGACCGAATACTGTTTCGTTACGATCCTGTGGACCGGAACCTGAGATTAATAAAACTGCAGGGAACGGACCTCTCGAATGTGGTAGGGTCAAAGTGCCTGCAAGTTTAACCCCTGACTTCCTGTTCTCATAGACGACTTCTTCTGCTTCGTACGGATAAGGTTCTTTGGGTTCTTGTGGACGGTGAATTTCAATTGCTTTTTCAATACGACTAAGCACAAGAGGCAGAGATAATCCACCCTGCTTCCACTCTCCCTCTATTGTTAAACCGTCCTCTTTGACACTCCCTTCATAAACACCCATAATAGATTTTACATCGAGGCGCAGATTCCCATTCTCAAGAGTAACCTCAGATACAGGTATATCGGTTGCCCCCTGGTCGGGACTATCCATAGCGGCGGTAAGCGTGCCATCTTCTTTTTGGGAAATCTTGAACACAATTCTGAGTTCAGTTCCGGAAACCTTCAAAACCCCCTGCCAGACACCCTCAATGTCTTTCTCTGAGGCACTATCTCCAACAGCAATCAACGGAGTGAGACACACTATGATAGCAATTATTAGGTTGAGAACCCTTTTCACAATTTTACTCATACAAAACCTCCTTTTTGGTTATTTACCATATCCCTTTAACCGGGGTTCTAAATATACCCTCATTTATTGTAGTATCCTCTTCTCCCTGGTATATTCATTTTTTTGTATGATGCAGGTTTACAAAGAATTGTTTCAAGAATTTCACCACAAAGTCACAAAGGTCACAAAGCCCATCACTCAAGTATACTCGGTGCTAATTTATTCTTGTCAAGGGGGAACAGTGAAGAAACCGTGGCTAAAAAACTGGGTTTATTGAGTTCGTG
>JAGLZA010000012.1 GCA_023131835.1 Caldifarciminota bacterium | reverse complement strand
CCTCTGCCTCTTTTAGTTTCTCTGGTGCCTGTATGAAGAGATAACGACGATTGTAGAGACCTGTTAAATCATCAATAAATTCCTTTTTTATTTTAGCCATATATAAAATTATATGCTTTTTTTTTGTTTTGTCAAACACCAAATCTTAACTCACCACAAAGACACGAAGGACACAAAGCCCTTCACCACCTCCTTAAATTTTGTAATTCAAGAAGGAGAGCCCATCATCACCTCCCCATTTTTCTCGCAAAGCACGCAAAGGAGGCAAAGGGCGCAAAGACGCAAAGCCCATCACCGCCCTTTTGAATTTGTAGTCCAAGAAAGAGAGCCCATCATCACCCCTGATTTTTGTAATTAAAGAGAGAGAAAAACAACGAGAGGATATTCATTTCTTTATCTGAACGCTGTTGGCTGTTTGCTGATAATGCCACAGAGACACGGAGAATACAGAGGAAGAATAGTTAAGTGGTTGAATGGGAAGATAGTTAAATAGTAGGGGCGATATCCCTGGCGCGATTTTTGTAGGGACAAGGTATACCTTGTCCTTTTGGATGTCATTGCGAACTTTTCTTCTTGCCTGACCCCAGTGAAGCAATCTCTACCTTCCTACCCGACCCTTGTGAAGCAATCTCAATACAAAGATTTTCTCGCAAAGGGCGCAAAGACGCAAAGCCCATCACCACCTCTTTAGATTCTGTATTTTTCAGAAAATTCCTAAGATATAGTACAAAAAATTTTTAAATATGGTAAAAAAATCCCCAAAAACTAAAAAAAAACTCTTGACAAAATTATAAATCTGGTTAAAGTAAAAAAGATTACATTGGTTTTACTGATTCGTATGTGGTTGTAAATAGTAAATCAAAAAAGGAGGTTGTTATGAAAAAGTTGCTTATCTTGGTTTTATTTCTCCCTGCACTTCTCTATGGAGTGACATTTATAGTTAACCAGGGTACTGATAATGGAAGCGGTGCGATTGCGGGGTCCCTTTCCTGGGCAATAGTTACTGCAAATGTTACTCCAGGAGCAGATACCATTGTGTTCGACACCATCAATTACGGGACAGGAAGTCTCGGGTATACCGGATTGCCACGGATGTGGAATTCAGAGACTTACTGGACTATTACTCTGACAGGTGTTGATCTGCCACCCCTTGTAGACCCATTCGGTGTATATATTATGGGGGATGTCAACCTTAACGGAACCCCGGATATAGTAATTTTCCCGAATATGGGAGCATCAATGGTATGTTTTGAGATACTTTCTCCAAACAATATCATTGAAGGGATGGTGATCGGTGGTTTTCTCCAGGATGGTATCCTGATACATAGTCTCGGTGGTCCTGGCATGACAGTGCAATTCAACAGGATATGGACATGTTATATCGGGACAGATATTGAAGGGATGACGGCTTTCCCTAATGGGGATGGTATAGATATATTTGAAGATAGTCCAATAATCGTTAAGAGAAACTATGTGGGTAAGTTATATTTCCCTGGTATGGATAATGTTGAGAATATCGTATCAGGGAATGAACAGACAGGGATAAGAATATGGTTGAGTGATTCCAATGAGGTGGGTGGTAATCATATAGGAGTGGATAGATTGGGAGCGGCACCAATTCCAAATCTTGAGGACGGCGTTGGTATATACACTGCGGAGTATAACATTATAGGAACGGATGGATGGAATGCATCCAACTGGGCAGGTGACAGGAATATTATATCAGGGAATGGTGTACCTATGGTATCTCCAGAATGGAGTGGTGTAGGAATCTATGATGGTTCCATGTGGAATCTGGTTGCTCAGAACTTTATCGGGACAGACAAGTTTGGACAATATGCGATTCCCAATTACTTTGCGGGTGTATGTCTGAAAGCGTTTATGGAACCTATGGCCCCAATGAATAATTACATTGGTTCTGATTGTAAGAATCAAGATTTTGGCGAATGGAACCTGATATCAGGTAATGGGGTTGAACTGGGATATGGCGTATATATGAGAGAGGCGATGGAGAATGTTGTTGATAGCAATTATATTGGAACGGATACGACCGGGATGTTTGCTGTACCAAATATCACTGCTGGTGTAAAACTCCACACATACGCAGTTGCAAATCTTGTTGGTTTTTCCACAGGTTTCATGATGCAAGGCATAATACCTGTTCCAGGGAAATGGAATGTCATCTCTGGTAACGGGGTATATGGGGTTATAATAGAGGAAGCTATGGGGAATATAGTTGGTGGGAATTACATAGGACTGAATTCTTCGGGAACCGATACTATACCCAATTTAGGTGATGGGGTTCATCTTTTCCTTGCTGATCACAATCTGATAGGTTCGGATTTAGACGGAGCCTCTGATTGGCAGGAAGGTAACCATATTGCAGGAAACTGGAATAATGGCATATATTCTCGTGAGAGTCAAGATAATACAATTGCCGCAAATGTCATAGGTAGAACCCCTTTCGGAGTCTCGCGCGGTAATCTGGCACACGGTATAATGCTTGATATTGCTACGGTCAGGACGATAATTGGGGATCTTTCCTTTTATAATACGATAGTTAACAATATCCTAGATGGAGTATGTGTCATTGATAGTTCCTCTTACGAGAACAGAATAACAATGAACAGGTTTGGATATAATGGGGGCCTTGCTATAGATCTGGAAAATGATGGAGTTACTCCCAATGACCCTGGAGATAATGATGTTGGTGCAAATACCCTGATAAACTTTCCTGTTATAGACAGCGCCTACTATTATGGCACTCCTGGCAGTGATTCAGTTATTGCATGGGTCAGCAGTCTTCCTTTTATGAGAGGCGACCTTGAGATATATAAGGTGCTTAGTGACCCAACAGGATACGGTGAAGGAGACAGTGTCTATAAAAGGATTTCAACAACCGATACGATTGCAACAGTAGTTCTATTCGGGCTTTTTGCCAACGATACAATATCTGGTATAGTTATCGATACAGTGGGGAATACCTCTGAGTTTGGTCTAAATTATGTAATTACAGGAGCCCTTATAGCGGATGTTGCAATGGATTCCATACTCTCACCCTCAGATACCGTTAAGGAAGGAGATGTCATTACTCCTTCCTGCTGGGTGCTTGATCTCGGAACAAGGGCTGTTGATTCCTTCTACACATATCTCGAGGTAGATACCAGTGGTGTGATTGTGTATAACGATAGCGTTATGGTCTATGGGATTAATTTTGTCAATGATACAGCGGTTGTAACCTTTTCCGCCTGGACGGTTGGCGATTATGGAAGCACTGTTCCCACCTGGACATACTATACTGCCTGGATACTGGATGTGGATAATAGCAATGATACGGTTTCTGTAACATTCCCATATAGTTATGTGGAAGAGGATTTAAGGTTCAGCGCTTCTCTTGTAAGCAATCTCGTGGCAAAAAGGTTTATGCTCAACTATACGATACCACAAAGGGCAGAGGTTGAACTACTTATACTTGACCCTCTGGGAAGAACGGTTGCTGTTCCTGTAAAGGGATTGAAGTCCCCTGGAACCTATACGGTTGAGTGGAATTGCAGTGGATATCTCTCAAGTGGTGTTTACTTCTATATCCTGAAGGCTGGTAATAATATACAGAAGGAGAAGTTTGTCTTTGTGAAGTAGTATATAGCAGATTTATTTCTTCTGAAAACAGGGGCGCATTAAGATGCGCCCCTTCCATTTTTAGCCACGGTTTCTGCACTGTTTTTAGCAAGGAGTTTGTTGCCCATCCCCACACCCAAGAATTTAAACGCAGATAAACGCAGATGAACACAGATAAACACAGAAGAAAGGTTAATTAATTCTAATTCTCTAAACCCAAAATCCTATTTAGGCACAGATTTTCACTGATTGAGAAAGAGCCGTGAATCAAGAGTCATCAGTCATTAGTCGAAGAATAGTTAAGTGGTTGAATGGGAAAATAGTTAAATAGTAGGGGCGAACTGCGTTCGTGGTTTTGTGGGAGCGACATCCCTGTCGCGATATGTAGGGGCTTGATTCATCAAGCCCGAATAGCGCAGAGTTTGCTCTGCTACTCCAAAATCTGCGAATGAAGGGTTGGGTGGAGAGGAAATCCTGCCCCCAAAGAATTAGACACAGATAACACAGACAATCACTGATAAAAAAATAAATAAAAAAAATCAGTGTTTTTGGGAGAAGTAGGTGGGTCTTTAAATCAGTTTAATTAGTGAGAATCCGTGTCAAAAAAGGGTTGGGTGGAGAGGAATTTTGCATTTTGCACTTTGCAATCTTCAATTTTCAATTGGAGCGAAGCGACTATCTCTGTGTCCTCTAAAACACAAAAAATACAGGGGAGTGGTTGGGCTCTTTAGTCCTCTGTGCCCTCTGTGGTTAAAAAATGGGTGGTAGTGTGTGTACTCTATTCTAACTTGACGATGTCTTCAGGGCATATCAGTTTATAGGGACAATGTCTACAGTACCTTTCATTTGAACTGTCAGGCTCGAATTGAACATTGATATCCGTTATTTCTTTAAGGATAAATCTCAATGAATTCATAAGAATATCCATTTTATCATTGTTGATACTATTGTCTTCCCAGGGCTTTCTGATGTTGAAATATTGTGCAGAGATGTTATCCAGGGCAATATTCATCTCTTGTGAATATAGATACATATAAACTGGCAACTGGAGGCTTTTGATTGTTTTTCGGATAGATTCTCTACTCTCTGCATCCTCAAGGGATAGTTTTTTCTTATTGGGTTTCAGTATGAGCCCGGTTTTGTAATCAATAATATTATATATCCCTTCTATTTCTTCTACCCTATCTATCCATCCTTTAAGACTGAACTTTTCCCCATCTATATCAATTTTACTATTTAGTTCTTCCTCGAGTTTTCTTATGATAATATCATTGCCCTCTGTTCTCTCTATCTCAAAGTTTATAAATCTTTCAAGGGTCTTCTTTATGATTTCTCTTATGATAATACAACCCCCACCTTCCTTGAATCTTTCTTCAAGACTTTTCTCGAGGGTATTCATAAATCTGTTTTTATCTATGCTGAGTTTCTTATTGAGGAATTGTTTGTAATAATCCTTTAAAAATTTATGGACAAAGATTCCTATGGTACTCCGCTCAATCTCTTTCTCGATCTCCTCCCATTCCTCAAGTCTTAGAACATATTTAGAATAGAACCTTAAAGGACAATTAATATAGGTGTCAATAGCAGAGGCACTATATTCCATATTTAGCAGATACTTTAGTATCTCTTCATTCTTTGGGAATTCTCTTGCATACCAGACGTTTTTCACGGGGAATATCAGATTTTTGATGTCTAAATCCTCACAGTTCTTTTCCTTTTCCCATACGATTCTCTCGATGAATCTTGATTTGATATTCTCATCAGTATCCTGAAGTTTACCCTCTTTATACAATAGATGTACCTCTTTAGCCCCATTGATAAGCCTTGAAAAATTATATGAATATATAGATTCTTTCTCAGTATAGTCCGGAAGCCCTATAGCGTATCTGAAATGTTGAGGTAGTATGGGATCATATTTTTTTATTTCCGGAACAACTCCTTCATTCACATCAAGGATAACGACTTTGTTGAAGTTAAGATTCCTTGTTTCCAATAATCCCATAATCTGGATGCCCTGAAGAGGTTCGCCCACAAAGGGTATTCTGGAATTATCCAGATAATTATCAAGGAATCTAATCATTTGCTCTGATTTTTCGAACGCTGAATCTAAAGAATGGGTGGATGCGAAAAGCGACATTCTGATTTCTTCTAATTTCTTGAATATTGCCCCGATGAACTGATTGGTAAGAGGATGGTTTTTTATTGAAGTGTTTTCATATACAAACTGGAGACATTCCGAAATAACTTCTGCGCCCTTGTCAGGCAATTTCAACCCTTCTAATCTTCTTATAAAGAGATCGTGAACCCTCTTTAACTCATTTTTCGCTTCCCTGAATCGGGATTGGTTATTGAATATATCACTTATCTCCTTGTCAAAACCCTCTTCTATTTCTCTGAGGGAAAAGAAGGTTTTGATTTCTCTTCTATTCTTTTCGATGAGTAACTTTTCCACTGAATGGATAAGGATTCTAAAGTCTTCATTTTCTTTACCGATTTTTAATGTTTTTATGTAGGGATGAAGTAGGAGATTCAGATAATCAGGAGCATAGTAAAAATATTCATCTGCTTTCTTTCTCTTTGTTATCTGAAGTGAAAAGATGTATTTTGTCAGATTTGAAAGGGAGGTTCTACTAATTGGATATCCGAGGGTAATATTAAAATCATCCTTGTTAGACCCTATAACTTCATTTATCAGTGGAATGAGTGGTGAGGAATCAGGGAGGACAACTGCAGTATCTGCGTCTTTATTATGAGATAGTTTAAGTATCCTGTTTACTGTTAAAACCTCAGAATGGGTGTCAAATCCCTGATATATCTTTATATATGGTTTTTCACCACTTCCTTCTGCAATATTCTTGAAATCCACTCCCCATTCCTCCTTCCACTTATAGTGAAAGTAGTAGGGGGAGGTTTTAGTGATTTCTTTGTTAACCCCATCCGACTGTATGAGAATATCCGCTCTATTCCTTTCGAAGAGATGTCTCATTACTTTATCTTCAGACCTGTTCAATGCGTAGAATCCAGCGAATATTATCTTTTCAAAAGGTATAAGTGGTTCTATATCTTCTATATTTTCACTTACCCATCGGTAGACTTCACCCCTGTAGGTTATTTTGTTTTCTATAAGAAGATTGTGGAATGTCTCCTTTATTTTTATAAAATTGCTCCAGAAATCCTTTGCCCATTCTATAATATTCTCATCATATTCTATTAGTTTTTCGATTTCGATCCCCCTTGCCCATTCTATCTCGATCTCTTCCATGGATTTAAGTATCTTCTCTCCCCACTCAATAAATAGATCCATAGATCTGGATAGATGGGAAAGTCCATTACCTTTTGCGAAATTACCTTTCCTTATAGCCCTGTATAACAGGTAAATCAGGTCAATTTCTCCTTCAGGGATTCTTTCAACTCTCTTAAGGCTGAAGAGGAATTCCATGAATTCATCTATAGAGAACATATTAGGGGGAATAAACGGTCTCTCTACCTTATCACCAAGATATTTCTTGAGGAAGAGGCAGGGTCTTTTTCCCGGAAATACCACGCAAATTTTTGAGAAATCCCTTCCCTTCTTTAATGTGAGGATGTAATTACTTAAGGCGTCTATAAAATCTTTCTTAATGGGGATTACTGCTATCTCATTCAATCTTTATTACCTCTCCTTTCTCCAGTTGAATTATATAAGCGATTACCTTTTTTTTGGGAAAGTAGTCCTCGAGTGTCTTTTTGTAGGTCAAGATTTGCTTTTTATAATGTGAAATGGGCTCTTGCCCGGTTTTATAGTCTATCAACTCTATTTCTTTTTCTCTAAAGACAACCCTATCAAAACGGTTGATCTTACCATCTTTATCTACCATCTCTTTTTCTCGCCACACCACAAGTCCTTGTGCAAACCATTCCCTGATTTCTTCTTTATCCAGGGTTCGCTTTACTATCTCCTTTATGGTTCCTTTAAAAAATTCCCTTTCGCCGGGTAATGCCAGTTCATTCAAAGAACGCTCTATTATGCTTTCAAGATTTTCAATATCACTTAAATCTTCTATGTAATAGAGAACTCTGTGGACTAAGTCTCCCAGTTTGAGCGCTTTATGTCTATTTTTGTTCAAATAGGAATCTACAGCGCTCTTCTTTAAAAGTAGCCTGGTTCCGCTTCCTACTACACTATTTTTATCCTCTGTTGTGAGATGCAGGTGACTTACAGGCAGTTGTTCTTCAGTAACCATTTCTTGTGGGGGTGGTAGAGTGGTTCCCCTGGTGTAGTCACCATCACCTATATATTTAGATAGTATCTCCTTCCACTCTCTTCTATAGGTGGTGGGAATCTGCTCGGGGATAAAGATATGAAGTTCATATTTTGGTCTCGTCATTCCGACATAGAGGTTGTTTATTTCCTCAAATAGAGAATCTATTTCATTGCTCATTATCCTGGTATATATTTCCTTTTTGAGAGTAGGATTATGTTCCGGCAGAATATATTCTTTGTTTTTCTTTGTAATTTTCGCTATCCTTTTAGTTCCATTATATTCTACCACGATTTCATTGATATTTTTCTTCCCTGAGAAATACAGGAATGGAATGATAACTACAGGAAATTCCAATCCCTTTGCTGAATGAATGGTCATTATCCTGATTGCATCTGTATTTTCGGGGAGGAGGATTGAAGGGGGGTGTTTTGAGTCTTCCGCCCTCTCCCATTCCTCAATCATAAGTTCTATTGAGGTTATGGATTTCTTTTCGAGGTTGTGAATAAATTCTAAAAGGCCTTCAAGAAAGGGTTCGGATTCAGGAAAGTTTTCGGGTATGCTAAATACTCTGATAACTTCGTTCAAAAGGTCATAAAGGGGTAAAAACCCTACACTACTAAAAAAGGGCTGGATGAGCATTTCCCAGATTTCAGGAAAGTCCCTTCTAAATAATACATACAGATAACCATTTTTTTCAACATTCTCCGCCCAATCTTTTATTCTATCAAAGGAAAGGACTGATTTCTTCTCAAAGAAAGGACTGGTTATAAATCCAAAAAATGCGATATCATCAACAGGATGCTGAAGAAACTTCAGAAGGGAAATAAGCCCTTTTATATTGGCATTACTGGATAGATAAAGGCTTTCGTTTGAAATGACTCGATAGCCTTCTTCTGTGAGCCAGTCCACAACGGTCTTCCCCTCTTTGTTGGTTCTAACGAGTATAGTTATATCTCCGAAAGAGAACCTTTTCAGTATGTCTTTAATAGTAATGAGTAATTCTGACCCAATAGACTTTTCTACATCATCTTTATGATTTGTTTTACTTGTAATCTTTTTAAGGGAAATATAGCCTTCGAACCCATCCCAATGTTTCTCCATGGCAATTTCTTGCGCTGCATTCTCTTTATAGACTCTTCCCTTTTCTCCTATTTTTTCTTCAATATCCGCCGGGAGATTCGAAAATACTTCTCCTACGAATTTTACTATTTCAGGGGCACTTCTATAGTTATAAGGGACAAATTCTTTTTCCTTATCTTCTTCCTCAATGCACCAAAAACTTTCAAATGCATCATCAAAGAGTTCTACCTTACCACCCCTCCATTGGTATATCGCCTGTTTTGGATCTCCTACAAAAAAGAAACTGCCTCCTTCCGAAAGGCTATTTTCAATGAGAGGTTTGAGATTCTTCCACTGGCTTTGGCTGGTATCCTGGAATTCATCTATGAGATAATGATAGTACCTTTCTCCATACCTGTAGAATATGAAAGGAACATCAAATTCACCAAATAGTGTTCCTAATTCTGAATTTATATCTTCAATAAACCTTATCCTTTTTTCTTCCTTGACCTCTTTTAGTTTTTCTTTATAATCCTTATATATCTTAATATGGTGATTATGGTCTCTGAATATCTTATGGGTGTAGTATTCAAAAAGGATATTTTTTAGTCCTTCAAATAAGGAGCAGAAGAACCCTTTATCGAAGGTTGCCTTTTTAGTCAAGAGTTTATCACAATCCTGCTTCCATTTTGTACTTGTGAGGAGATTGTCTATGTTGTTAGTATTGTTTTTGAGAAAATTTAAAAATCTCCTGTTTATCCCCTCATTCATCTCTGCATATTCCAACAATTCCTTTACCGTTATAGATATTTCTTTTCGGAGGTCTTTGAGTTTTTGATCTATGTCTTCGTCCTGTTTTTCTGGTTCTTTGAAAATTATATTATAATACTTTTCATAATTTTCGATTCTATCGAATCCCTTTTTTAAAATTCCTGCCAGGTCCCAATTGGTCTTATCGTCAAGGTCGATCTTATTGATAAGAAAGTCTATTATCTTGTCCCTCAAAATCTTATCATTTTCGATTTCTCCGATCAATCTCGAGAGAGCATAATCTTTGTAATATTCAGAGTCCAGTATTAATTCGGTTTTTGGAGCTAAACCCAATTCGATGGAGAATCCTTTTACGAGTGTATTTATGAAACTGTCTATGGTTCTAACAGAGAAATCACTGTAATTATTAAGAATGTGGTCAACCAGTTTTTCTGAACTATTACTACCTTTGTTTAATACTTCATCCTTCAAAAGCGAAAGTATCCTTTGCTTCATTTCGCTTGCTGCCTTATTTGTAAATGTTATAGCAAGGGTTCTTTTGAGATTATCGGAATCTTTTTTTAACAGGTTTATGTATCTTGTAGACAGTTTATATGTCTTTCCTCCACCTGCGGAGGAGAGAATCCTGATGAATCTCTTATTCATTTAATTTAAGAATAGATAAGCAAGGTATAAAGTCAAGGGGAGATAGTCGCTTCGCTCCAATTGAGAAATAGTTAAATAGTTGAATGGTTGAATAGTTAAATAGGGATCCCCTTTTCCCCTCCTTTTTTAACCACAGAGGTCACTGAGAACTAAAAAACCCAACCACCCCCCTTATTTTGTGTGTTTTAGAGGACACAGAGGAGACCCTGACAACCCACCCTTTTTTAACCGCGGATGAACGCAGAAGAGAGTTTAATTAATTCTAATTTTCTAAACCCGAAATCCCAAATCCTAAATTACTCTTGACCCCTTGAATTCTTATCACTTATCACATATCACATATAACCCTACGAACCCTATGAACTCCACGAACTCAATAAACCCAGCATTCCAAACCCAAAATCCTAATCCCTAAATCCCAAATCCTAAATTACCCTCGACCCCTCATTCATTAGACATTGATTTCGGAGTAGCAGAGCTTCCTCTGTGTTCTCTGCGGTTTATTAAGTGGGTTGGGTTGGGAAATTCCCATTAACTATAAATCTCTCTTTTCTCTTTGGTAAGATGTTTTTTTTGTGATAGCAATGTGTTTCTAAATTTTCAGGATAAAGGAAAAATAACCTTGCAATTCCTTGATTTTTTCTTATAATCTTATTATGATTTTTTTGAGAGGTGAAGAGGTTTATAATAAGATTAGTAAAAGAAGTCCAAATTCTTATGTGGATCTGAAACGGCTTTTATAAGGATTCAAGGATGACAAAAGAAGAAATCAAGGATAAGATATTAAAGAACAAAGAAATGTTGGGAACATACAGAATCAATTCTATTGCTCTTTTTGGTTCTTTCGTCAGAGAAGAGCAAACCGGAAGGAGCGATATTGACTTTCTGGTTGACTTTGCCGAGCCAACTTTTCGTAATTATATAGGGCTTCTTTCTAAATTGAAAGAACTATTTGGCGATAATGTTGATTTAGTCTGCAAAGACGCATTAAAAGACCGAATCAAGCCATATATCTTACAAGAAGCAGAGTGGCTGGAATGAGTAAAAGAGATTACAAATTATATTTAGAAGATATATTAGAATCCATTGAGAAAATAAAAGAATACACAAATGGGTTGAGTTATAAAGAATTTTCAAAGGATGAAAAGACTATTGATGCAGTAGTCAGGAATTTTGAAATTATTGGTGAAGCAGCCAGACAATTACCAGAATCAGTTAAAAATAAGTATTCTATAGTGGAATGGAAAGCACTGATTGATTTTAGGAATGTCATTATCCACGAATACTTTGGATTAAGTCTTAAGATTATGTGGGATATAATAGAAAATGAGTTACCATTACTGCAAGGGAATTTAAAAGAGTCTTTAGAAAAAGGAAACAGAATGTGAAAATGGATAACTCCCCCCCAAATTTTATACCCAAACTATGATAATACAGTAGTTGCAATACTTAAAACGCATTCTTCTGTAGGGGCGTATGGCAATACGCCCCTACCAATTTTATTCTTCCTCTGTGTTCTCTGCGACCTCTGCGGTTTATTAAATAAACAAGCTCGGTGGTTGCACCCCTTATGAAATAGTTTCACATTTCATGGGGTAAACAGTATGACATCTTCGCTCTTCTTATTCTGGTGAAGGTCTGGGTTGTGCCCTAAATCCTAACACCTAAATCCTAATCCCTAATCCCT
>JAGLZA010000119.1 GCA_023131835.1 Caldifarciminota bacterium | reverse complement strand
TAATTCCTTTTGCTTGAGATCTACCTAGAATTAGACACAGATAACACAGATAATCACAGATAAAAAATAAATCAAAAAAATCAGTGTCTTTGGGGGAAGTGGAGGGGCTTCTTCAAATCAGTCCAATCAGTGGAAATCTGTGTCTAAAAAAGGTGGAGAGGTGAGGCAACAAAGAATCTTTTTCAAACAGTGAAGAAACCGTGGCTAAAAATGGGAGGAAGGGTCAGAACCGATGGGAAAGCATTACAAAGGTATGGTTATGTGGATTCTTGAATATGTTTGAGAGGGATGTATCCAACTCGATTCCCTCTCTAATAGCAAGATATGTCCTCTGGTTGAAGCGGAGATCTAATCCGAGTACCCCTCTTGTTTCCTGATTCTCCACTTCGTTTAATCTCCAGGATTTCTGAACTCCAAGTGGTACTGTAAGCCAATCCCTCCAATGATAGTGATAGAGTAGGGTAATTCCAAACCACCTCCTTTTGTATTGTAGGGAGTCAGACAATATTTCTTTGAAATCCATAGGAAACCCTATTCGCAAATCATCCCTTTTGAATAAACGGATATACAAGAATGGTTCTGCAAAGAGGTGCTCCCAATCACACCCGAAATCTTCAAATGGTTCATAGGAGATATGAAATGAATCCCTCTGTGTATATCGGAGACGCAGTCCAAATGATAAATCCTTAAATAAAGAGTAATAAGATGAGATAGAGAGTGACATACCCCCATATTCCTCCTTGCCGATGGATTCATCAAATAGATAAAAATCCTTCTTTCCCGGGATAGTATAGTGATAACGATAAGAGAGAAATGCCCATCTATTACGAATAGTCCCGATGAGTTCAATCCTGATGGGAAATCTCCTGTAGGGATCCTCTAATGAATCCGTTTTCTTTGACAAGGCATAGTTATGGTCAAAATCCTCCACAATCAGATATACCGAATGATTATTTGATTGATTCTTCCAGTATCCAACAGAAAGCCCTATCATATCATTCCTTTTTAGATAGGTGGGTGCAATTAGAAAAGAAAAAGATAAGGGAATACGCCTACCTTCGGGAATCCACTGGAGTTCAAATGAGTGGGTTTCTTTATGGAGATCATAATCATCCTCCTTATATAAATGATAGGCCATTGATAGATTTGAAAACAGGGGCATTTTTATCCCTGCTTCATATCGCTGATACCATCTATCAATGTCCAAACACCCCTGAACTGTCCTGATAGCATTAGCATGGTAAGTAAATAGGGTTTCCTCGCTCGGTGGAAATAGAGTAAAACTCTCATCCATCAGGTAGAGAGTATTAGAATCCTCTATTAAGAAGAATAAGAGTATGATCATCTCAATATCAACGATAGATCAATAGATGTATATGAATGTGTAAGAGACCCCACGGAGATATAATCTACTCCGGTCAGAGCTATCTCTCTGACATTCTCCAGAGTAACTCCTCCAGAAACCTCAAGGATTATATCACTATCTCCTCTAACCTCGACTGCTCTCTTTATCTCTTCTATTGTCATATTATCCAGTAAGAGATGGGTTGCTCCATTATCAATTGCTTCTTTCATCTCAAAAAGATTCCTTACCTCTATTTCCCCTTTGACCATAGAAAGTGATTCCTTAATCCCTCCGGCAATCCTTATATGGTTTTCCTTTATAAGGACTGCATCATAAAGACCTTTCCGATGATTAACCCCACCGCCAATTGATACAGCATACTTTTCCAGATATCTGAAAAGTGGTGTGGTCTTTCTCGTATCAAGAATCTTAGTCTGAGTTCCCTCTATCGCATCCACGAATTTCCTTGTGAGTGTTGTTATTCCACTTAGCCTCTGAATAAAATTGAGAGCTAACCTCTCACCCATTAGAATCATTGTTGCATTACCTTTAATATTGATAACATCCTGAGGAGGTAACCAGACCCCTTCTTCCACAAGAATGGTAGTTTCAACTCCATCCAGTTCACCAAACACCCATTCAACGATTTCGAGACCAGAAAGGACAGCCCTTTCCTTTAATAATATCCCACCGGAAATTTCATAGTTGTCCGGGACGATTGCCTCAGTTGTGAGGTCTCTATCCCCAATATCCTCTTTTAGCCCCTCTCTTATCAGAGGTATGACCTTTTCTCTCTCTAATTTGTTCATTCATTATCCTCCGTATCTCATCCCGAAAATTAGCCGCCCTTTCAAACTCCAGTCTTTCTGCAGATTCTTTCATCTTTCGGGTAAGTTCTTCTATAAACTCTATCCTCTCTATCTCTGAAGTGATTTCTTCAGGAATATTATATGTATCTCTTAGTTCTTCGCCATAATCCTCTCTTTTCGATTCAGCCACAGCAGTGGTCTTCAGGATTTCGTCCTTTGATTTTATGATCGATTTAGGAATTACATTATGTTTTTTATTATATTTTAGCTGAACGAGTTTCCTTCTTTCAATCTCCTTTAACGCCCTTGTTATAGCCTCTGTCTCTCTATCTGCATAGAGAATCACCTTACCACGCACATTCCTTGCTGCTCTACCAGCGGTTTGAATAATAGAGGTCTCTGACCTTAAGAATCCGGCTTTATCCGCATCCAGGATCGCAACCATAGAGACCTCGGGCAGATCAAGTCCCTCCCGTAGCAGATTAATACCCACGAGAACATCAAAATCGCCAAGACGCAGCCCTCTAATAAGATCTATCCTTTCTATCGAATTCACCTCAGAATGGATATATCGGACATTGATTCCAACATTCAGCAGATATTCAGAAAGGTCCTCAGCCATCTTCTTGGTTAGTGTCGTAACGAGCACCCTATACTCCTTCTCAATCTGTTCCCTTATCTCACCGATGAGGTCATCTATCTGATTCAGGGTAGGACGTATCTCCATCTCCGGATCGACAAGTCCGGTAGGTCTTATCAACTGCTCTACCACCTTCCCTCCGGACTTTTTTATCTCCCAATCATCTGGTGTTGCAGAGATATAGATTACATTATCTACCTTTTCCATAAATTCATTGAAATTCAAGGGACGATTATCCAGAGCAGAAGGCAATCTGAATCCATACTCAACAAGGGTTTCCTTCCTTGAACGATCTCCACGGAACATCCCCCTTACCTGTGGAACAGTTCTATGAGATTCATCCATTATTGTGAGGAATTCATCGGGAAAGAAGTCCAATAGACAATAGGGTGGTTCACCCTCTTTTCTCCCGGTCAGGTAGCGAGAATAATTCTCTATACCAGAGCAATAACCTATTTCCCTCATAAACTCAATATCAAATTTGGTTCTGCTCTCGAGTCTCTGAGCCTCGACATATTTCTCTCTACCAAGGAAATACTTAACCCTCTCCTCTAATTCCTTCTCTATCTGGCCAATTGCTCGTTCAACCTTCGCCTTGGGGAGAACAAAATGATGTGCCGGATAGAGATTATACTCATAAAATTCCTCTATTTTCTTCCCGCTAACAGGGTCAATTAAATGGACTCTATCAATTTCATCCCCAAAGAACTCAACCCTGATTCCTTTGAATCCATATGAGGGATAGATATCTACAACATCACCCCTTACCCTGAAATTACCCTGAATAAACTCTATATCATTCCTTTTATATTGACTGCCTACAAGTTTTCTTATTAATTCATTTCTGGAAATCTCCATACCTTTTTCAATCCTTACCAGTTGTGCTGAGAAATCAGCAGGAGAACCGAGACCATAGATGCAGGATACAGACGCCACTACAATCACATCTCTTCTTTCAAGAAGGGATGTGGTAGCCTTCAGGCGGAGTCGCTCAATTTCCTCGTTGATGGACACATCCTTTTCTATATATAAATCGGTTTCGGGAACATAGGCTTCTGGCTGGTAATAATCATAATAACTAACGAAATACTCCACCGCATTATCCGGAAAGAATTGTTTGAATTCACCGAACAACTGCGCTGCAAGGGTCTTGTTATGTGATACAATGAGAGTCGGAAGATTTATCTCATTGATTACATTAGCCACGGTAAAGGTCTTCCCGGAACCAGTTACACCAAGGAGGGTCTGGTGTTTCTTACCTCTCTGAATTTCCTTACTGAGTTTGTCTATAGCCTGCGGTTGGTCTCCGGTCGGCTTGAAACTGGATTGAAGGTCGAATTTATCAGGCATAATAAAAAAATAGGGAGAGAACCCTTTTCCGCAAGGTGTATTTTTTACTTTTCACCACAGAGACACAAAGGACACAAAGCCCATCACCCCCCCGGTTTCTCGCTAAGGACGCTAAGGAGGCAAAGCACGCAAAGCCCCTCCCACCCTGGAATTTTGTGATTTGAGAGAGAGAAAACCAGAAAATAAATAAATACACCTTAGCTGCTTGCTGATAGCTGTTTTACCCTTGAATCCTATTTTTTCGTAGGGGCGAGGTAACCTCGCCCAAACGCATAACGCAATCAACGCTATGAACAAAAATGGAGTAGTGGCAATTCATGAATTGCCTCTACAAGTTTCGCGCCCTGTTTGAGCAACTCGGTGAGTCGCCCAAAAGGTAGGGGCAAGATATATCTTGCCCACCATCCTACAGCAAGTAACGCAAGTCACCTTTTCACCTCAATGAGGATAAACCCAAATGTTATCCAAAATTTGTATTCTCGCCTATCCTGATCCCATCCTAAATAATAACATTTAAGTTAGATTTGTTTAAAAAAACGAATTAAAACATTAAAATACTTGACAAATCATAACTAAAGTGTTATATTTATAAAAAGGAGGGTAATTTGGATAAGGATATAAAAAGAATAATTGCACAAAATATAAGGTTTTACAGGAAAAAGAGTGAATTGACCCAACAGGGACTTGGCGAGCATCTGGGAATTTCAGAAGGACAGGTAAATTATATTGAAAATATGAAAAGGCCAATTGATGTAATCAAATTAAAAAAACTATCTAATTTATTTGGTGTCCCAATGGATGTTTTTTTTAACAAAGAGGTATCAAAACATAAAGCAAATGTATTTGCATTCAGATCTGATAATATTGACAGCAAGACTCTTGAAGCTATTGCCTTCCTGAATGAATTTGCCAGTGATTTAATTAGATTGAAGGGTTTAGAATGATAGAACAACTCTCTAAAATGCAAGCTTTGGAATTCAGGAAATCCTTAGGGTTTTCTACTATCGAACCTATAGATGTCGTCAATGTATGCCGAATGAAGGAAGTAAATCTTATCTTTAAACCTTATGGTCGAGATAGTTTTTCAGGTATTGCGATGAAAAGGGATAAAGAATTATTTGTCCTTGCAAACAGTTCAAAAACGCTGGGGCATCAGAATTTTACCATAGCGCATGAGTTTAACCATTTATTTTTCAAGGAGGATTTCAAAGAGTCTATATGTAATATCTCGAAAATCGAAGGAAGGAAAAATGCCCAGGAAAGAGAAGCAGATTTTTTTGCAATCAACTTACTCATTCCTGATGATGGTATCTATCACTTTCTAAAAGATAAAAAAACGCTGAAAAAGGATAGTATTCCCGTAAAAGAGATAATAAGCCTTGAATCAATATTCAGAGTAAGCCATATGGCAATGCTAATAAAGTTAAAAAGGATGGGGTTGATTTCGGAAGGCTATTTAGAAAGAAAAAAGAATGGTATCATAGAACTTGCAAGGGCAATGGAAATAGATAAAAGCCTTTATCTACCTACAGACGAAACAAAGGTTATCTCTGATTATGTCTTGCTCGCAAGAAAAGCCTATGAGGAAGAAAAAATATCAATAGATAAGTTTGAAGGGTTGCTGCACAGAGTTGGTTTATCAATAAGTGATATGTCATCTGAAGAATTAATCTCTGAGGATATGTAAATTACTGTGACTTCTAAAAAGCCCATAGTTCTGGATACAGACATGATTTCCAGTTTTGCATGGGTAAAGAGGGTAGATATCATAATAAAATTGTATTCGCCCGAGATAATATTGCTTGATGTTGTAGAAACGGAACTCTCCAGGGTTCCCCATTTATTAACGCAGGTAAGAGAATACATTAAAAGCAGAGACATTGATTATATTAAAATGGACATCTATTCAAAAGAGGGCAAAGAGTATGCTCGTTTAACAAGTGAAATATGGAGTGTTGGAGATGGAGAAGCAGCAGGTATGGCACATTGCAGATATAATGACTGTATTCTGGGCAGCAATAATTTTAGGGATATTCTAAATTATTGTAAGAAATACAACATTAAGATAAAAACAACAGTAGATATTATGCTTGAAGCTTATGAGAATAGTATAATCGATAAAGATGAAGGTGACAGAATATGGGAAAGGATGTTATCGAAAAGGAGAAAATTGCCATATAAAACCTTTTCTGAGGCATTAAAAGAGAAGGGATTGGGGGAGTAAAGTTATTGCAATAACCAGTTTTAGTGCTAATCATTCAAAAAAATCAACACATTAAGGGTATTCTTATTGAATTAAACTAAAACGATACCTTAAAAAAGCATAATACAATCTCATTGTAAAAAAATTAGCAAAGATTACGATTATCTATGGTTAGAGAAAGACAAGCGGGTTGTGACAACTAAAAAAGAAGATGTTCTAACCTTATTCCAACTCCAGAATTATCCTTTCTCTTTCCCCCTGAAACTCAGGGGTCTGTTCCCTATCCATATAGATAGCTTTTGATTCTACATTTCCTTTTATAAATTCAAACAATTCGAATGCTCTGATTTTCCTATCCCCGTCTTTATCCCCTTCACCTTTTAATCCCTTTAAGAGAAAATATGTGAATAGTCCATGCTTTTTCTCCTCATATGCCGAGGCCATTTGGGAACCTGAAGAGGCTGTGAATATAGTTAATCCAAAAGGAGCATTCTCAAGGATAGGCACTACTCTCAGAGGTCTCACACTGGAAAGAATCATCTTTTGATTCCTTGCTTCTCCGGAAAAACAGGCATCGAGAAAGATAGTGATGGATTTTGACTCAAGTCGTGAAAGGGAGGAATAAATGCTTTCAAGAGAAACGGCCGTTTTTGCATAGTTTGGGTCTATATCATAGGGAATTATGTAAGGTTTGTGGGTCTTTACATCTGGAGATCCATGACCAGAATAATAGATGTATATCTTACTTTCTTTCTTTATTCTCCTTTCAAGCCATCCATCACTGCCAAATATCTTATCAAACTCACCCTTTGTTGCATCCTCATTCGTGCGTATATAGATATTCCTTTCTGGAATACAAAGAACTTTCTTGGCATATTCGTAAAATATCATCGCATCCCTGTTGGCAAACTCCGCAACAGGTGCATATTTGTATTCTTCAATACCGACGATTACTGCGAAGGCATCAGGATTCCCTCTCTTTGCTGAAAAAGGAACATTATCCACATCAATGGAGAGTTCAACCCTCTTTGGCAGTTGTTTTCTTTCTTGTTCCTTCTCTGCAATGGAAATCTCTCTCTTATAACGAGTGACGGTTCCCACATCAAGGATTATTTTATCTCTCTTCCTGTAATCTCCCGTCCTACTCGATATATCCAGATAAACAGGAATTTTATCATCCTCAAATCGTTTATTAGTCATAAAGCAGAACTTTACAACCTTATAACCTCCCGGTTCAATCGTTCCAAGGTTAAACCTTTTGCTTTTAGAATTATAAAAGAGATTTTGACCTTCCTGTGGCAGGGATAAAGAAACCTCTGTATTATTTGCCTCTCCTTCGCCAAGATTTTGAATCCCTACTGATACCTCGATTGCTTCTCCTCTTTCAATAACCCCATTATTATCACCATAGGATTCTTCTTTTCTATCATCATCAATTTTTATATCAACAATGGCAAATTCTGGCATAAAGAGTCTTTTCGTTCCAAAGGAGAGTGTAAAGGGATCCGCATCAAAACCATAGGACTCTTTAATCTCTATTCTCAACTTTGCCATTCCATCCTGGGTTTTCTTTGTGCCTACAATGGGAATGGTAACCCTTTTTGAAGATTTGGAGTAAATCTCGCCTATTTTTTTACTCTTAGCAATCACAAGCCCCTCTCCACCCTGAAGATTAAATGTCTTAACCGCAACTCCCACAGCTCTTCCCTTGCCCTGATTTTTCAGAGTAAATATAATTTCTCCTCTCTCCTGCGCATCTAATAAATTATTCCCTGATGGTTCTGCAAACTTTATACTTGAGACAATAAGGTCTGGAGGAAATTTCGGTATTGTTTTCTGCCTTTTCACAATTGGAGTCTCCGGGACAAGCCTTGAAGGTTCTGTCCGAAAACCGCCAAATGAAAAACCAAAAGACACATAAGGACAAAGCAACCTATACCCTTTATAATATCCTTGAGAACCAACATAACGACAACTCCTATAATGAAACACTGAAAAACCTATGCGAAATGTAAGTGCAAGTGGCAATCCTATCCTGTGGTGTCCCCACTCGACACCAAAATCTTGATATGCCCATGGATTATTACCCGCCCCCCTTATACACAACTGGGAAAACTCAAGGTATAGAGAGAAATATTTAAATGATTCTTCCCCTTTTCCCAGGGGTAAATAAAAGTTAGAAACTAAAGGTACAATTGCAATAAGCCCCTCAGGCTCATTATATCCTTCTAAATCCATATCCATATAATCGCTATGTAATATATTCATCTTGAGGCCCAACGTACCAATACCCAAATATCCTTTTCCCAAAGAAAAAATATACATACCTTTTAATATGTGGAAATTTGACATTTTATAAGCCTGCCAACCGTATATATGGATATATCCAGCTGGCACTCCAACAGAAAAGTCTCCTCCTATTATATCTCTATATGCGTATGGTCTTCTGGCTACCTTCCCATTTACACCTAAGGTTATGAGTAATAGAATAATGACTATTTTTCTCATAAATCTCTCCTATTTTATATACTTTAGAGAGGAAAGAGAAAATGTCAAGAGTCGAAAATCGATTGATATCCTCAAAAAGATTTGAGATTGCGGAGCTTGTTCCGAGCGAAGCGAGGAAGCCACTCCGAGTTTGCTTCGACTTCGCCTCGCAATGACATCCGAAAGGACAAGGCATGTCTTTCCTTACAAATATCGCGACTGGGAAGTCGCTCCTACAAAAGGGCAAGATATATCTTGCCCCTACGAGGCGCGAAACTTGTAGGGGCAATTCATGAATTGCCTCTACAAGTTTCGCTACTCCATTTCAATCAGTGGGAATCAGTGTCTAAAATTTAGTTCTGAGTTCAGTGTTCTTAGTTTATATTAATCAGTTTAAATCTGTGTCTGATTTTTTGGTGGTGTATGTCTTTTATTAGTATCTATCCGCGTCCATCTGCGTGTATCTGCGGTTTCATTTCCTGGTGGTGTGTGTTCTTTACACAAAAAATAATTCTTCTCTGTGTCCTCTGTGTCTCTGTGGCGAAAAATGGAGCGGGGTAGGGAGGAACTAAGTTCTCCCTCCAAAGATCAGGGAACCGATACGGACCATATTTGACCTCTCTTCTATTGCCACCTGATAGGAATTGCTCATCCCCATAGAGAGTATTTCCATCCTCGCATTCAGTGGCTCTATTCCCTTTAATTCTTCAAATAGTTCCCCTGTGGTCTTGAAATAGGGACGTGCGTCCTCCGGATCACCAAATATTGGCCCCATCGTCATCAGTCCTTTTATCCTGATATGGTTCAATCGCTCTATCTCTTTAATCGCTTCTTCCACAATAGAACAATCAGGTGGAAAACCTGTTTTTGCTTTCTCTCGTCCACTGTTTATCTCAAGTAGAACGGGAATGATAGATTTTCCAATCCCTTCCGCTCTCTTATCAATATGTTCTGCCTTAACAGCAGACTCTACTGTCTGGATCAGATCAAAGATTGAAAGAGCCTTATTTATCTTATTCTTTTGCAAGTGACCTATAAGATGCCATCTAACCGAGTGACCTTTCTCTCTTAATAAGTTATATTTATTGAATGCCTCCGGATATACATAATTTTCCCCTATATCCGTTGCACCCGCTGAAATTACTTCCTCTATTTCTTCCGGGGTCCTTGTCTTCGATGCAACAACAATTGTAACTTCAGGAGGAATGGAATCCCTTAACCTCTTATAATTATCTGCTATTATTCCCATCATCTCTCCTTTCAAAATTA
>JAGLZA010000118.1 GCA_023131835.1 Caldifarciminota bacterium | reverse complement strand
ACGTTGGACTTTGGACTATCAACATCACTTCTTTCTCCCGGGGAGTACTCTCATAAAGAATCTCCTATCACCGAAATCAGTCTGGATGAGTTCACCTTCTTCAAGCATCCTTGAGACAATAGACCAGTCCTCCCCTGTTTTCCTTAACATATCTCTGATAGCCTCCTCCCTCATAGGATGGACTGCTGTAATATCAAGAATATCATTATGTATGTTACCACTTGCTGCAAATTCATTTCCTCCATAACCGATAAGGAGTTCTACCTGATTTAATTTTTTCTTAAAGATTTGATATGCAGTGTTTATTTTCTCTTCCTTGGGGCGCATTACCCATTTCATTGCCGGGGGACGCGTGGGGATAGAAATGTAGGCCCTGGTGTGTCCGAGCCTGCTCAGAAAATTCGATATCTTCTCCAACTCTTCTTCGTTGTCATTCAGTCCTGATATAAGCATTGTTTCCGTATTGAGTTCTCCTTTATATTCTTTGCTGAATTCTACCATACCATCAAGTATACTCGAAAGATTGAGATCAGGGTGGGGACGATTGGTCCTCCTCCATATATCCCCTGTTACTGCATCCACCTTTAAGGATATCCAATTCATATTCATCAAATCTTTTCTAACCTTCGGGTCTGTAATCAAGGAACCGTTTGTGATTACAGCGATTGGTATACCCAATCCTTTCAACAGATCTGCCTCCTTCCTTAAATTAATATCCAGTGTAGGTTCCCCATCGGGCACAAAAGAGAGGTAATCAATATTCTCCCCTCTTATGGTTAATTCCCTCACCTTCTCCTCAACCTGGAGTTTTACCTCCATCGGTTCATAGAATGACTGTCTCTTATTGCTAAGTCTTATCGTATCACCCACCTGACAATATATGCAGGAATATGAGCATATCTTTGGTGGAATATGATTTATTCCAAGACTTTGGCCAAGCCTCCTTGAGGGTATTGGGCCAAAGGGGATTCTATATTTTCTAAACATTAACCTTACTCCTTACCGTGGGGTTCGTGGAGTTCATGGAGTTCGTGGGGTTCTTAGGGTTCGAGTTCGAGGCCAGGAGGCCTCTCCCACAAGATTAGTCAAATGTCCAATGTCGAAAGTCAAGAGTCGTGAATCGTGAGTCGAAGACAAAGAGTTGGTGAGTTGGTGAGTTAGTGTGTTAGTCAGTTCCTCCAAGACCTCCACTAAAAATAAGAAGAGCGAAGATGTCATACTGTCAAACTCCGAGATTGAGGGTGCATTTCAATTAGTGCGAGGTGATATTGTTCAGAAACCCTCTCGGAGGCCGAGCGGGAGCCACAATTTCCTCGCCGGGGAAATTGACCTCGTTTTCTGAATGATATTACCGAGCAACTAATCACTAAGTTATCTCTGATTTTAGAAAGCTTATCATACAACTTTGGGACACCTCAAATTTTCCATCGAAGAATTGAAAAAGAATGAGAATCACAATATTCTATTCCTCATCCTCCTCCAATTTCGTATACTTCCTGGCCTTTTTTTGAAGTTTTTTCAACAATTCATTCTCATATATCAGTGCAAAATCATATCCTGAAATCTTACTCAAGTGGTTCATTGCCACAACCTCTGCAATTGAGGCTATGTTTTTTCCGGGAATAAGCGGAATCTCAACAAAAGGAATCAAGACACCCAGAATCTCTGTATCCTTAGTTTCAAGGCCTACACGGGTATAATCCTTACCCTCCTCCCATTTAACAAGTTCCATTTGAACCTCTACTCTCTTATGCATCCTTATTCCTTTAATGCCAAAGAGGACCGCTACATTCAGGATACCTACTCCCCGTATCTCTATATTATGTCGGAGTATATCTTCTTTCTCTAACTCTTCGCCCATTAACATATCTTTCTTTCTTTTAACAACAATTACATCATCTGCCACCAAGCGATGACCTCTCTTAACCAGATCAAGCGCTGCCTCACTTTTACCTATTCCACTTTCTCCTGTAATCAACAATCCTACACCAAATACATCAACCAGATCCCCATGTAATACTAAAGATTCTGCTAACTGTTCCTCCAGGTATACCTGGAAGGCCTCATTCACCTTCCAACTTGGGGCTCTGGATCTCAAGAGGGATATACCAGATTCTTCACAACCTTTAATCAATTCCGGTAAAGGTTTAAGTCCACAACTTATAATCATAGCAGGAGGATGAAAAGAGAGGAGGCGAGAGATTGCCTCCTCTCTTTCCTTTTTGCTAAAAGTGGATAGAAAGCCAATATCACGTCTTCCTAACAATTGAATAGACTCTGCCGGGAAATTCTTTGTATATCCTGCCAATATATATCCTGGTCTATTTACACACCTATCTGTTATACTCCTTGATAGTCCCTGTTTCCCAGCTATCAGGTCGATATCTATATAATCCTTTAGGTCGCTCAATAAATCTTGTACCAATACCTTATTTGTTGGCATGATGATCTGTTGCCCGACTTTCATATTCCTTTATCTGTCTCTCGATCCTTGAGAAAGCTTCAGAAAAGGTATTGAATGGCTCCATTCCCTTTGCTTTAGCATTTATAGTCTTATGGTCCAGCCGAACATTTATCTCAGTATTTCTCATTTTTCCTTCTCCGTTTATAATTACCTCTATATGTCCTATCCATTTTTTGAATTTCTCGAGTTTTTCCATCTTCTTATCTATCTTTCCCTTTAGATTCGGAGAAGCGTCAAAGTGTCTTATTATCAATTTATATTCCATTATTCCTCCTTTTTATTATTGTGTGTTTTTTGAATTTGTCTTCCATCTGAGAATGATCCTTATTATAGTGAAGCCCTCGGGACTCCTTTCTTTTTAAGGCTGATTGTGTTATAAGATAGGCTACTATAATAAGAGACCGTAACTCTATAATATCCTGGGAAAGGTGACTGTTCTTGTATAGATCCTCGATTTCTTCGCGATATAGTTCAAAGCGTCTTAGTGCTCGATTAAGCAAATAATCCCTTCTCACGATACCTACATAATCCCACATAGTCTGTTTTATTTCTTTCCTTGTATGAACCGCAAGAATACTCTCCTCGATGGTAGACCTTCTCTCATGGGTTAAAAGGAGATGCTTCGGTATAGGTCCTTCCACCATCCAGTCCAGTGCTACATTAGCAGCTCTTGTTGAAAAAACCAGTGTCTCAAGCAGGGAATTACTCGCCAAGCGATTAGCACCATGGACCCCTGTAAAAGCAACCTCACCGGCTGCTAAAAGCCCTTTGATATCTGTTCTGCCATCAAGGTCGATATATATACCACCACACATATAATGTGCTGCAGGAACAACCGGTATTGGTTCTTTTGTTATATCAATGGAGTGCTTCTTACATTCTCTATAGATATTTGGAAATTTATTCTTGACCTCCATACCATCCTTAAAGGATATATCAAGATAGACAAAATTATCCCCTCTTTCCTTTAAGACTGCATCACAGGCTCTTGCTACTATATCACGGGGTGCAAGTTCCTTCCTCGAATCAACACTTTCCATAAATCTATTTCCATCCTGATCAAGCAATCTTGCCCCTTCTCCACGAACAGCCTCAGATATTAGAAACTGCTTATCCTGGGGTTCAGGAATATAGAGAGTGGTTGGATGAAACTGGATAAACTCCATATCCGCTATTCTACAACCAACATTGTACCCCATAGCCACCCCATCTCCGGTGGCCACAGAGGGATTTGAAGTATGTTGATAAACTTGACCTGCTCCACCCGTTGCAAGGAATGTCAGTTTAGAGTTAACCTGGATGACCTCTCCGGTAGATACATCAAGAGCAAACGCGCCATAACAAGAACCATCCACCACAATGAGTTCATAAGCAAGGTGATGCTCAAATATACGAATATTTGAGTGGCTCTTGATGGCAGATATAAGCCCTTTTTCGATCTCCCTGCCTGTGAAATCACCGGCATGGACGATCCTTCTACGCGAATGCCCTCCCTCCTTCCATAATTCAAGTTTAGAATCTTCACCCTTTGTAAATTGAACTCCCCAATCAATAAGGTCTTTAACCAGATAAGGCCCCTCTTTGACCATGATATCAACAGCTTCTTCATTGGATAAACCTGCTCCAGCACCGACGGTATCCTCTTTATGGCGAAACGGAGAATCTTCTTTGTCAAATACTGCAGCAATGCCACCCTGGGCATAGTTGGTAGTAGCATCAGTTCTTTCCTTCTTGGTCAAAATAAGGACTCTACCTTTATCACAAACACGCAGCGCAAAGTTCAATGCAGCTAATCCACTACCTATAAGAAGAAAATCAGTTTCTATTCTTTTAATCTCCATATCTCTCCCCCAAGGGATTGCAGTCTTTCTTCGATGGTTTCATAACCCCTATCTATATGATAGATCCTCGATACATCTGTAGTCCCCTGGGCAGCAAGTCCAGCAAGTACTAATGCTGCAGAACCACGAAGGTCCGATGACATCACAGGTGCACCGCTAAGATATGGAACACCTTTAATAATAACATAATCACTTTCGGCTCGCAGATTGGCACCCATTCTCACCAATTCGGGAACATGCATAAAGCGGCCCTCAAACACTGCCTCTCTCACCACTGAAACCCCTTTGGATAAAGATAGGAGACTCGTAATCTGTGCCTGCATATCGGTAGGGAACCCAGGATAAGAAGCAGTTTCGATATCAATTGGCATTATATCCCCATCCATCCGAACCCTGACCCCTTTTTCCTCTTTTGTAATTTCGACTCCTGCCTCCCTTAATTTGGAAAAGACCGCATCAAGATGATTCTCTTCTATAGAAAATATGCGCACATCACCCCTGGTGATGGCAGCTGCTACGGCGAATGTCCCAGCCTCAATTCTATCGGGGATTATACTGTATTCACATCCGGAGAGTTCCTTGATTCCTCTTATTTCTATTCTTCTTGTCCCCTGTCCAGAGATGTCAGCTTTACAACAATTCAAGAAATTTGCGACATCAACAACCTCTGGCTCCATTGCTGCTCCTTCAATTACTGTTACACCATCAGCATAAACTGATGCCATCATTGTATTTATAGTAGCACCAACTGAAGGACCATTGGCACCCTCGAGTAGTATATGAGAACCTCTTAAATTATCCCCATAGGCTTCTATATATCCATGGACAATAGAGACATCTGCCCCCAATGCTTCTAAACCCTTTATATGGAGATCTACAGGACGTGGGCCAATAGCACACCCTCCCGGCAGAGAAACCCTTGCTTTACCCAACCTTGATAAAAGAGGTCCAAGAACATAATAACTCGCTCTCATCCTTTTGATTAGTTCATAAGGCGCTTCATAACCTACTGCTCCCCTTGTATCGATATAGGCAATATTGTTTTCAATGGAAATTGAAACACCAAGGGTCTCTAAGACATCCTTCATCGTGTAAATATCCCTGAGCATAGGAACATTATTTATCGTAAACTCATTCTCGGTTAATAATGTAGCTGCAAGAATTGGGAGGGCAGAATTCTTAGCTCCGTTTATGTACACATCCCCATGTAAACTCTTCCCTCCTTCAATAATAAATTTATCCATTTCTTTTGATTATTTCTATTAAATCTTTGTGTTTATAGGTATTAATTATAGCATCCTTTGGTAACCATGCCCTTCTTGCTACGCCAACACCGAGATTCATCCAATCAAACATCCGTAGATTATGAGCATCGGTATTTATGCAAAACCTTATACCCCGTTTATAAGCTTCTCGTGCATTATCTTCATTTAGATCTAACCTATCATAATATGCATTTATTTCAAGTATCTTTCCCTGCTTGTTTGCCATATCCATTACCTTATAGAGATCAACATCGTAACCCTCTCTTTTTGAGATAAGTCGCCCAGTAGGATGTGCAAGGATTGTAAGATATGGATTCTTTAGTGCCTTTTCCATTCTCTCAGTAACATTCTTCTTGAATCCCGAATGGATAGCTCCTATTACAAAATCAAGGGTTTTGAGAACCTCCTCGTCGTAATCAAGAGAGCCATCTGGTAGTATGTCGGATTCTATACCTTTAAGAATCACAATGTTATCAAATTCTTTATTGAGTGAATCTATCTCATCACATTGTCTTTTCAACTCATCTACAGACAATCCACTGGCATAGGAAGCCGTCTTAGAATGGTCACTGATTCCGATATATTCATAACCAAAATCAAGAGCCTTTTCCACCAATTCCCTGATAGAATTTCCTCCATCTGAATAATTGGAATGTGTATGAAGATTACCCCTGATATCGTCATAATTCACCAATTGGGGGAGGTTATTCTTCATCGCCAGTTCAATCTCTCCTCTGTCCTCTCTAATCTCAGGTGGTATGAACTGCATACCAAGGAGATTAAATATCTCTTTTTCACTCTTTCCTGCAATCCTCCTGTTACTTCGGAACACTCCATACTCATTCACTTTGAGTCCTTTCTTTTGTGCAATCTTTCTGATATGAACATTATGCTCCTTTGAACCTGTAAAATACAAAAGTGCCGCTCCATAGGAAGGAGGAGGAATCACCCGTAGATCCATTTGTATATTCAATCCCTCTATCACTACAGAGGTCTTTGTCTCTCCGGATTCAAGGACCTGTTTTATCTCGGGTAAGGAAGTAAACTCTTCCATTACTTTTTTGTTCTCCCTGGATTCCACCAGGACATCTATATCACCTACTGTCTCTTTCATCCTCCTGAATGAGCCAGCTGGAGTCACCCTTGATACGAAATCGAACCCCTGTAATTTACCCATTATCTCGTTTACTATTGGTATGACCCCTCCGAGCAGGAAACGTTTCACTTTCCCCATTCTCTCTTCATAATCTTTTATATTTTCGAGAATTTTCTTCGCACTTTTTTCTCCAAGTCCTTCTAACTTCTGAAAGGAACCATCCTTGATGGTTTCCTTAAGGGCGATCAAATTATCAACTCCTAATTCCCTCCAGAGGAGGTGAAGACTCTTTGGACCAAGGTCTCTTATATTCAAAAGGGAGAGGAGGGATTCCGGAACATCTCTTGTAACCTCCCCATATTTTGACATCTTGTTAGTATCTAAATATTCCTTTATTTTCTTTGCAATACCTTCGCCCACTCCCGGTATATCAGTAAGCGCGTCTTCTTTGTATATCTCCTCTATATCTACAGATAGATCCTTTATTGAAGATGCTGCTCTTCTGTATGCCCTTATTTTGAATACATTTTCTCCCTTTAACGCCAACGCATCTGCAATTCTGGAAAAGATATCAGCAATCTCCTGGTTCTTCATCTACTCTTATTATATCCCTCATCATAAAAAATGTCAACCGTTTTTTATCTGAAAATTTACTGTTTTTTCGCACTAATTCTTTAATCCCCATCCTCCCATTTTTAGCCACAGAGACACAGAGAACACAGAGTGTATTAGTTGATTCGTTAATTAGTTTATTAGGTAAAAATAAATCTAATCCCAATCCCTAAATCCTGAACCCTAAATTCTTAGTGAAACCGCAGATAAACGCAGATGAACACAGATAAACGAGAGAGCCCATCACCTCCCATTTTTCTCGCAAATCTCGCAAAGGGAATTGGTTAAATAGTCAAATAGTTAATTAGGAACGAACCTAATGAACCTTACGAACTCAACGAACTCAACGAACTCTTACCACATATCACATATCACATACCACCCAACGAACCCTTATCACATATCACATA
>JAGLZA010000117.1 GCA_023131835.1 Caldifarciminota bacterium | reverse complement strand
CTTCCTGCTCGACCCCGGTGAAGCAACCTCGGAAGGGCTCTGTGCTGGGTTTCCAACCCCACGAACCCCACGAACTCTATGAACCCTACGAACCCTATGAACTCAATGAACTCAGTTTTTTAGCCACGGTTCCTGCACGGTCCCCCCTCACCCCCTTGTTTTTTGTAGGAGTTTGATTCATCAAATCTGAACAGGAGTAGCGGAACTTGTTCCGCGCTCTGGATGTAGGGGCAAGATATATCTTGCCCTCTTTGAGAGAAATTTCTCAATTCCGAACATGTAGTGGCAAGGCTTGCCTTGCTAGGCGTGAATGTGAGGTGTAGTTCATCACGCCTGAGCAGCTTGTCTTATGCCCTACAATCGAGCCCTGAAGAGCTCTCCCACTAACCCACCAACCCTTTTCTCTGCGTCCTCCGCAACCTCTGCGGTTAAAAAAACGGGGAGTAGTGTGGTTCGAGTCCTTACTTGACAGGGCAGAAAATGTTAATACTGTAACATTAATTATATAGTAGTACAAACCGATATAAGAATAAGGAGGAAACAGTGAAAAACAGAACAATAACCGGATTCAACTTTTCCAATCATCTATTTCTTCTATGCTTACTGCTTCTATTCCTAAATGGGGAAACATTACTCGCACAGGAAAACATAGGTTACCAGATGCCTCCAAAAGGGATAGCTGCTCTGATAGACGCTCCCCGGACGCCATCTGCAAGAATTTCTCCGGACGGTAAATGGATATTATTACTCGAACGGCCCGCTTATCCTCCGATTGAGGAATTGGCTCAGGAGGAACTAAGACTTGCTGGATTAAGGATTAATCCAAAAAACAACGGAGCAAGTCGCTCTTACTATTACATTAATCTGAAGTTAATGTCGATCAAGGATAAAAAGGAGATACAAATAAAGGAACTACCATCCAATGCACGAATCGAAAATGTAATCTGGTCTCCTGACAGCAAAAAAATAGCCTTTACAATTGTAAAGACAGATGGTATCGAACTCTGGATAGTAATTGTGAAAAACTACAGAGCAAAGAAATTAACAGAACCAACCATAAATGATGTTTATTATGACAATCCCTATGTCTGGTTATCCGATAGCAAGACATTGATTTATAAATCAGTCAAAGAAGACCGTGGTGCTCCCCCAAAAGTAACAATCGTGCCAGATGGTCCTGTAATACAGGAAAATACTGGTAAAAAAGCACCAGTTCGCACCTATCAGGATCTGTTAAAGAATGCCTATGATGAAGCATTGTTTGAATATTATATGCTCTCACAACTTACCCGTATCACTATAGAAGGAAAAAGTAAAAAGTTGGGTTCTCCTGGAATAGTAAAAAGACTCAGTCCCTCTCCGGACGGAAAATATCTATTAGTGGAAACTATAAAACATCCCTTTTCCTACCTCGTTCCCTCTTATCGTTTCCCTACATTGATTGAAATTTGGGATATGGAAGGAAATGTAGTTGAAGAGATAGCAAACCTACCATCAGCTGAAAATATACCCAAGGGTTTTGGTGCTGTTGCAGAAGGTCCGCGGGCCTGCACCTGGCGTTCGGATGTCCCGGCAACGCTCTACTGGATTGAAGCACAGGATGAAGGTGATCCTGCTAAAGAAGCAACCGTTAGGGACAAATTATTCTCTCTAACCGCTCCATTTACTGAAGAACCATCGGAGGTATTATCCTTAAATTTAAGGTATGAAAGGATAATATGGGGCAATGATGATCTCGCTATTGTTTATGAATGGTGGTGGAAAAATCGAAGAAATGTTACCAGTTTATTCAATCCCGACTCTCAAAATCCAAAAAAACAGATACTGTTTGATCGCTCCTGGGAAGACCGATACAATGACCCTGGTGATTTTATTACAACATACAACAAATACGGCAAGAAGGTCTTATTGATTGATGATAATAATAAATCACTCTATCTGATAGGGGAAGGTGCTTCACCAGAAGGAAATAGACCTTTTGTAGATAATTTTGATCTAAAAACAAAAAACCCCAATAGGCTATGGAGATCACAAGCCCCCTATTATGAAAAACCTCTCAGGATAATTGATGTAGAAAATGGTATTGTGTTGACCAGAAGAGAATCTCAGAAAATACCCCCTAATTACTTTCTACGTAATTTAAAGAATGGAAAACTTATAAAAATCAGCGATTTTCCACATCCATATCCACAGTTAAAGAATGTGAAAAAACAGATATTAAAATACAAAAGGGAAGATGGAATTAAGTTGACCGCCAATCTATACCTCCCACCTAATTACAAAAAAGAAAAACCCTTACCCGTATTGATGTGGGCATATCCCCAGGAATATAAAAGTGCCGACCTGGCAGGGCAGGTCAAGGATTCCCCGTATCGGTTCATCAGAATTGGTTGGTGGTCTCCTGTGCTCTGGGTTACCCAGGGTTATGCTATCTTAGATAATCCAAGTATGCCCATAATTGGTGAGGGAGATGAGGAACCAAACGATACCTATATTGAACAACTAACCTCAAGTGCCAAAGCAG
The DNA here is from genome assembly GCA_023131835.1 of Caldifarciminota bacterium. Taxonomy (GTDB): domain Bacteria; phylum Hydrothermota; class UBA3072; order UBA3072; family UBA3072; genus JAGLZA01. The sequence goes on along the minus strand of JAGLZA010000117.1, from coordinate 576 downwards.
CCATTGATAAACTTGAGGAAATGGGCATTGCCGATAGAAACAGAATTGCTATTGGGGGTCATTCCTACGGGGCATTTATGACAGGTAACCTTCTGGCTCATTCCAATTTATTCAAGGCCGGCATTGCTCGCAGTGGCGCTTACAACCGAACTTTAACACCCTTTGGGTTTCAGGCAGAAGAGCGAACATTATGGGAAGCACCTGAAACTTACATCAAGATGTCCCCTTTTATGTATGCAGATAAAATAAATGAGCCTATCCTGTTAATTCATGGCGAAGCCGATAACAATTCCGGAACATATCCTATGCAGAGTGAAAGGTTTTACGGAGCATTGAAAGGACACGGAAAAACAGTAAGATTGATTATGCTTCCACATGAAAGTCATGGATACAGAGCACGTGAATCTATAATGCATATGTTATGGGAAACGGACAGATGGCTAAATAAATATATTAAGAACAAAAACAATAATTAAACTCTTCAGATTGGAGTAGCGCAAACAAGTTGCGCGAACGAGAGCGCATTGGGTTTATTGAGTTCATAGAGTTCGTTGAGTTCGTGGGGTTCGTGGGGTT
>JAGLZA010000116.1 GCA_023131835.1 Caldifarciminota bacterium | reverse complement strand
ACATGCAGGGCATACCGATACTACCAGGATTTGCGATAACGGAGAAACCGTAGGAGGGGTGAATAATGGCAAAGTTCGAGATATCTGTTGATAATAAAGCAAGCGGAGGAACTTTTGATGTAGGAACCCGATACGCTGTCAGGGTTTACATTGATGTCGGATATGGCGGTGCAAAAGTTGGAGATTATGTAAAGACAGAACTTCAACATGGCAGTAAGCCATCTATCCGGATCGGTAGACAGAAACTTGTTGCATCGGGTAATAGGTTGTACATGGCATTTTATTGGACTCCTACGAGCGGACAGGTCGGAAGTTGGACAATTCGCGGTATCCTCGAAAGGGATACCGGGTACAAGTCTTCTGTGTATTATGTGGATGTGGAATCCACGGCACCGGTACAACAATATGTTTATTTCCGGGTGAGGGATGACGAAGGTAATCCAGTCAACCATGCAAAGATTGAATGTGCGGGCGAGTCATTCTATACGGATTCTGATGGTAAAGTTATCCGCCCATACGCTGCGGGAGCCACGTATTATGCCACATGTTACGCCCCAACAGGATATGAATGCACAGATTGTTCCGAATCGTTCTATCTCGATTCTGCCGAGTTTATCAATTTCTATATGAAGGCGGCAGTAGAACCGACACCACCACCGACGCCAGAACCGAAACCCGAATGCACCGAAGGCGACAAGAAGCCGGATAAGATATGCGTCGGCGGGAAATGGGAAGATGCTCTCTGCATGGAAGGTACATACACCGCCGACCGGAGGATGGTCTGCAGAGGCGGCGTGTGGGTGCTGGTCACAGAAGAGCCCGAAGTACGCAAGTATATCACAGTCGAAGAAGCCAACGAACGGGTCCGCATGGGGCTGCCGTGCTACATCAAATGCGTGCTGCCGATACTGGATCTGATACCAGGGCTGCCGTACACGCCCGGCGCGTGGGTACCGCCGTTGTGCGCGATAACTGAAGAACCATAGGAGGAGGATAGGAATG
>JAGLZA010000115.1 GCA_023131835.1 Caldifarciminota bacterium | reverse complement strand
AACTAATATGACATTGTCAAATTAATATTCTGTGCTATACTCTCGATTACATGCACGTTGTATTATTGCACCGATGAATCATAATGTCCTTTTTTGGTATACAAAAACAAAAAACCGAAAAGCTTTTATGTCAAAATGTTGGAAAGATATATAAAGTGATATTGATATACAAAAGTTAGCTGCTATCGGTGGGTAGGGAAGGATAAAATGTTGCAACATGGGTTGCCAAAAAACGTAAAGGATGCAATTGAAATCATGGTTGCACATTTAGATGACTTCATATTTATCAAAAAGGGTTATTCGTTCTGTAAGCACCTAGTTCCCTTTTCGATTGCAGCTCTGCTGCTCCTAATACTCTCGATACCAGAGGATAACCTGCTCTTGGGATTGGTAGATTTATTACAGAAGCCGAACTGGATATGGCTGCCGGCAGGGTTGCTTACTGTTGTAGCTATAGTCATCTACGTTGTTAACATCAGAGTACAGGTACATCAGGCTTACCTCTGGACAGACGGTGATTGTCGACGGACCATCACCACGTCTGTCACATATATGGTTCTATGTACACTCATGGCGTACGGAGTGCTAAAGTCTGCATCATCGCAGACAACAACATTAGGCGATATTTGGGGCTGCCTTCTTCTTGCCGTTCTTTCCCTTACTGGCATTGGTTGGCCCGTTCCTGGTTCCTGGGTTGAGTCTATGGGTATCAAATCCCCAAACTATAAGGAAGGCCGTTTCTCCGCAGACGAATTAGAGGGAATTTTAGAAGATGTGCGCGAAAAACCGTATGCAGAAGAGAAAGATGTAAAAAGATTTCTAGAAGCGAGTAAGAATTTGTATTCCAGTATCAAAAAAAATCTTGAACTAGAGCCCGAGTGGGCAAAGGATAAGTTGTCTACAGCTAGTGGCGCATTACGTACATTGATCGAACAAGTTGATGAACAATTCGCAACCGATAACTGGTTAGAAGTTGAGGATTTTGCAGCAGCTTGTAAGTGCCAAAAATATTCTCAATATCCCGAGTTCATAACAGCCCTAAGAACTTTAAGCGATTATTGGTGTGAATGGCAATGTCAAGAATCTAAGGGGGGGTCATGATGGAGTTAAAATTCGATAAATACTTACACTTGCTAGCACTCGCATATACTCCTGGCACGTCTATCCTGGATTGGTGTCCATTTTCAGGAGGAGACACGCTGAATACAATCATCGAAAATCACAATGCTAGATGCATGCAGCACTACCAGGACAAGTTGCATTGGCTCCCCGAAAATATAAAAATGTTGGGAGAAGGTATTAACATCGTGCTGCATGACCTGTCCACACTGAGTCAATTACAGGGGAAGGTTACGGATATTGACATTCTCCTAGTCGATATTGACGCCATTAAGGAAAAGACTACCAAGATTAGGGAGACTATCTATCGTCTAAAGGCGCGCATGTTAGGGAAACAGAAAAAATATCATCTTCTACAAATTAGTAAAATGTCCAACGCGAGTTCACAAAGAACCTATTTTGAGCCACTATCTATTGTTCCTTCCGTGCCAGAGATCTTATCGAATCAGAAAGCTTTCGAGAGTTATTTGAGCAGATTCTGCGATTCATATTGTATTAGCGTTAATTCTGCTTTTGACGAGCTTAAAAGTCACCCACCTGCGGGAGTTGATCTAAGTGCTACGAAAGTTATGATGGGATATATAGACATACCAGAAATAGCGGCCAACGTGCGAGATACTGCCATCTTAAAGAATATGTCTGTAAACGAGACAGCAGAATTGGCACGTAGGGCAGCAACACAAGAAATCTATTTGACTCCTATTGTGGAGATGTTCCGTACTGAAACCGAGTACCAAATTGTATTAGACCCTATACGTGAGCCAGTTGACAAAATCATGGTTGAGCAGGAACCGCACTTGCAGCCTGTAAACCTCTTAAAGCTTTCCCTAGCTCGGCCTTGGCGCGAACTGACGACTGAGCAACGCAATGCCTCGTCTAATCTAGGTCTTAGAGGAGAGACTTTTGCTGCAGTACACTTAGATCAACCAACTATCCAGAAACAGGTCGATAGTTTGAAAGATGTAGTGAAAACCACAAAATTCTCAGCGATGCTACCCCGTTGATAATGAGGGGTAAGACTATTGGTGAGCACACTTGATACAACCAAAACTGTAGCATTAACGGTAGATAATATTATATTTTGTAAAAAAAAAAGCGGGCGAAATGCAAGTGATAAATTGAAAGAAGACTCAGAGGGTTTGATAGAACGAACAGGAATATTGAAGCGATAAAAAACCTTTCTTTCAGAAAGAAGGCTTTACCAAAGAAATAATATACTTTATCTATAAAAGGTAGTATGAACAAAGAAGAGGCCAAAAGACTCGTCATTAATGCCTTAACCGCAGGCAGGCAAGCCCTCTTTGAGCCTGAGGCGAAGGCACTGGTATCTGCATGGGGCATAC
>JAGLZA010000114.1 GCA_023131835.1 Caldifarciminota bacterium | reverse complement strand
TCTCGTTTCCATCGGCCACCCATCAATCCCGACCACGGTTACTCCTCCATAAGTGGTTGTAAATATCAGCATACCAGCCGAACCCTTCCAGGGATTCCTTGCTATAAAACCTATATCATGCCAGGAATGATAAGGCACTAACCTCGAAGGCACTATCACCTCATATCCAGCCTGTATCCAGGCGTTTAGTACTGCCTTGTAATATATATCTTCCCATTCATAGTCCAACATAGACAGGAGATCCCCTTCCTTTAATGTAAGTTCATCCGTAAACACACTTCCCATTGTATCCTGGATGGTTATCCCATAATGAGAGATATACTTATCAGGCATACCAGAAGAGAACTTAATCGAAAAACCATCAGGGGATTTCAATGCTTCTCCTGGCTTAAGGTCTCCTATTCCACATATATCATCCACAATCTCTACCAGGGAATCATCTACAGAAATTATACAATAAACCCCTCTTAATGTGTCTATTACACCTGTGTTTTTAATTGTAGGCTTCAGGATAAACGTCTCTCCTTTTTCAGGATAACCATTGTTATTACCCCCGGATATCTCCCATCCATAGAGGGCAAGATATGAAGGGATGTCTCCGAATAAGAGTTTAAATCCATTTATTCTTCCATATCCACAAACATTATCCCAACCGGGAAGACCAATATCATCCGAATAATCCTGTATCCTCTGCATTACCTCATCTGGGGTGAGATAAGGCTCTTTAGATAATAACAACCCTATCATCCCTGAAACAATTGCAGAGGAGGCAGATGTCCCACTCATAAGTCCATATTCATTATCAAGCATCGTTGTATAAATACCAACTCCTGGGGCTGAACAGAAGATATAACCTCCATAATTCGTAAACCATGCCTTTCTATCATCCCTGTCTGTTGCTGATACAGCTATGACATTATCATATGCAGCCGGGTAGAGTGGGCTGAATATATTATCATTACCAACAGCTCCAACAAGGATACATCCCATACCATAAGCATAATCCACTGCATCCTCAATATATGATGAGCTCTCATAACCGCCAAAACTCATATTGATTACCCTCGCACCACTATCACAAGCGAACATTATACCCTGTCCGATATCCCAGTTTGCTCCCCAACCATCAGCATTAAAGACCTTTACAGGTAATAAAGATAGGTTCCAACCAATCCCTGCTATACCTGTTCCATTATTACCTTTTGCCCCAATTATTCCCGCAATCTCCGTCCCATGACAATTATCATCAAAAGGAATGGAATCATCATTCACAAAGTCATATCCATTCTTTATCCTTCCAGAAAATTCAACATTTCCTGTATCTATACCGGTATCCAGAAGTCCAATTACTATATTTGTATCTCCGGTAGTAGAATCCCAGACAGATGGGGCAAGTATTCTCCTCATTGACCATTGTTCAGGAAAGAGCGGATCATTGGGTGCAGTCCCCCTCACACCCGTTACAAAACAATACACATTCTCCTCAGCATATTCAACACCTTTTTCCCTCTTTAATTTATCAATTGATGCCCTTACATCAGAGACCTCAATAAGATAACCCCTTCTTCCATCACTTTCTAATATTTTACCATCTTTTATAATCTCTTCAACCTTATACCCCTTCTTTATCTTTACTATTATTTGATTTATTGATTTTTCGGGAAAATCAAGCTTTGTGAGGGGTTTTCCCATTTTGAATTCTCGGGAGCGGGAAGTTGCTCCTACATCCGGGATAATAAACGGTTCTGCCCCTCCTTTGGTAATAGAGTATATAGCAATATCAAGACTTTCAGCAACTGTTATGCATTTTGTTGCTGATATTGCCTCAACCCCAAAATATTCCTCAAATACCTTATTCTCAAGATATGAGCACTGGAGGGAATAGAGAAACCAGAAATCCTTTTTGTTCCCTGTGGAATAGGGATCAAACAGACGTAATGCATTACAGGGTATATTAATTATAAGTCCCTGCCAGGAAAAATTCAGTGGCCAACCGTACATAAGAAAAGGTGCATTACTGGTTATCATTCCTAAATCACATATATTCTCACCTATAATATTCATACTGGATGCGATCTCTTCTACAGCATTAACCTTCATTATTGCCCATTTTACTCCTGTATTGTATAGTTTCTCCTCACGGGGAGTAATACCCTCATTCTCAGGTGGATTACTAAAAAACAGATTCGCAGGAGACTGAGTAAAGAATAAACTGAGGTCAATCATTGTTCCACAATTAAACTCAAATTCCATTGACCTATCAGGTTCTATTAAATTCACAGTAAGATATGACCGAGCTCCCAGGCAACCACTTTCATTGCCATAAGTAATGTTCTCTCCGTTAGACCTCAATAAAGGCTTAACGCTTATAAGATATGGAGGAGTCCGAAGGAGTCCACCATAGGAGTCAACTATTGTTGAATCCTCAAAACTGGCTGGAACCCAGATAATGGAAAGATTCCTTGAGAATATGGAAGATGTATTGACAACTTTTGAAAGACTATTCCATACATTCACATAATTCACCATATTTATATTTATATGTAATTTCCAGCATATTGAAGACGGCAGCCCTGTATACTCTCCAATAACCACTTCTACTTCAACAGGTTTTGAAAGTGGAAGAATAAGGAATTCTTCGCTTTCTTTTTCTATCTTCATCAATGCATCTTGATATTCATTATCAGGGAAATGAGCATTCAGGGTATCAATAATCATCCCTCTATATACCTCAAGAGGTGATGTATGTATTTCTTTATAATGATTTCTTAGGAAATCCATGGCATCAAAATTAATGAGCCCGGGTATATTCAAACCCAATTCAATATCCTTCTTTTCAAGGGATGGGAACAATTCTACCCATACCTTGCCCTTCTCATCCTCTCGTGAACCACCATATCGTTGATAAGGGATATATGTGGTTACCCAGAACCATTCTATCCTGAAATATTTTACCTCACCATCTTCCTCTTCAGCACTATATGGTATACCTGCGGTTGTGAGTATAGTCGTTACATCATTTTCGTCATTACCACCGAATTGTTCAATCGCTCTTTCAACCGATAAATGGATAATTCCTCTCACAAACCTTGCTGGAATGCCCAATGACCTGAGCAATGCAATAAGAAATCCTGCCTGGTCACAATCATTCCCTGAAGATTCATAGAGCACTCCTTGTGAACCCTTCATTGAACCATAGTATGGGACATAATGAATCTCATTCTTTACATAGTTAAATATATTAATGGGATTATTACCCAATTCTTGCGCCTTTTTTATAATCTCCTGAGTTATCTCTGCAGCCGAGGTGGACATTGTGTCTTCAGGGGTGGGCTCGGATCTCTTTAAACCTTCAAAACCCTCAAAAGGCTCTATTGGCTCAGTTCTCTCCTTGTAATCATAAGGATCCCTGTGGATGGGCTCAGGCTCAGGTCCAATTGCCTTTTTTATCTCTTCTTCAAGAGACTCAAAATCACCTTTTGCAATAAATTTCTCCATCCTCTTCTTTCCATCCTGTATTTGCTTTATTGTTTCCTTTGCCCTTCTTACCCCTTTTCCGGAACCTATCCTCTCCATCTTTTTCTTTTCTTTTTCGATGAATTTTATTATTTCATCTATGTTAACCTTCATTTCTTCCCATTTACCCGCTATCTTCTGTTTTTCAATCTCGGTTCTGAAACCCATTCTCTTTCTCTCTTTTGCTTCTATTATGATAGTTTTTATTTCTTCTAATGATCTTGAGAGTTCTTCATATATTGATGGTTCCTGAACGAATTTCGGTTTTAATTCAATTCTTTCACCGGTTATCGAAAAAAGAATAAGGATTGTCATTTGAATCATTTTTCCTCCATTATCGCGACTGGGAAGTCGCTCCTACAAGAGGGCGAGGAGACCTCGCCCCTACGGGGCCGCGCAACAAGTTGCGCTACTCCGAAAACACACAAAATAAAGGGGATTGGTAGGGCTTTGCCTGCCTGTGCGTTGCACGCAGACAGGTGTCCTTTCTGCCTCTGTGGTAAATTTAGGGCGAAGGGGATGGGGGTTACCATTTGAACCATTTTACCTCCCATATCCTTATAGTTCTGTCTATTTCTCTCCTGTAGGATGAACAATCTATTGATTCTATCTCTCCGACCAGATAGGCAGCAGTAATCGAGAACCTTATATTCCATACAAGGTCTTTTTTCTTATTTATCTCTTCATTATAAACCCTTTTCAATAGTCTAATCGCAAGATTTCTCCTTGTATCATCCGCTCCTGAAAGGTTTAATGTATCAAGAAAGAAAATTACATCATTGATCATCTCATATACATCTTTTTCTGCCTCAAGTGGTATAAAGAGTGAATCCTTATTGTTTACGGTTATAAGGATTGAATCGGTAAATGGCTCTTTAGGAAGCCTGACAACGGAACGGAGAATCAGGGAATCAGAGATATCCCTTATCCACCTGAACCCATCCATTGTTATTTCCCCTGAATCAAGAACCGCAATGGACTCAAACCCTTCAGGTATCCTTTCCTTGACTTCTACATCCTGAAGAGGCTCAGGGGTAAATAAGGATACAATGGGTGAGACAACATTATATATATATACCTCGTCTGTGTCAGGAACTACATTAAGAACCGCCATCTTTATCTTTTCTTTAATCTTCTGGGTTTCATCTGTCTGTTGTGGTTTGAATCCGAAGAAGAATGTCTTACCTTTACCATATTGATTCTGAACAACTGCCGGATGTTCACAGCATAGCGATTCAATCCTTTCTATCGTAAATCCTCCAAAGGACATACCTTTTTCAAGAACTTCGTTCTTCTTTAATGGTATTGGAACAGGGCCAATCTTCTCATCATTTATCTTGAGAAGAAATGTATAATAATCATCCATTATCTGTGAGGAAGTGACTGTGAATTCTATAAATTTGTTGGTTATTGAATCAATTCTTATATCCCAGATAGAATCCGTATGGGACGATGGTGACGGAGGTGCAACCTCCGTCCCTTCTTTGATCTCAAAACCTTCTCCTGTATTTGAAACTTTGAATTGTTCTGAAACTATTGAGTCATTCAGATTCAATCCACTTGATACTATTATATCTACCTCGTATTCTCTATCCTTTCTGAAATTGACCCATCCTTTCAATGTAATGGAACCCCATCCCTGTTCCCTTCCCCTCTTCTTGAATCTTGCTATCTCCTCTCCCCCATTCAAGACAATCCTCAAGACCTTACCATTTAGTTCAAGGGTGTCGTAATCGGATATTGCTGATGAGTCAAAAAATGCATTATAATTGCATTCCGGAAGATGTCCAAAGACACAAATACCAAAAGGCTCGTAAAGATGGGGCACGGGTTGGCAGGGTGAGGATGTGAGCATTACAAGACCATCACCCCTGAATACTGCCTCCCTCATTTCGTTCTGGATTAAAGGATCTATATAAGGATGATCTCCAGAGATAAGATATATATTGTATTTCCCAGAGCGAAATTCCCTCTCAAAGTCATCCTTTTTATTGACTATCCTGTAATATGTATCCATTGAATTAAGAATATCCTCTATAAACAATGAATCATCTGTTATAGAGAGAACCCGTGCAATGGGAGTTATTTCTGTAGAACAGGTAAACTCTGTTGTAATATGATAAAGATGATGATAGGTTGTATCACTCACATTCCCTGCAAGGTCAATGGAGATAAACCTGAAGAGATTAAGCCCACTGCTTAGAGATACACCCTGAAAATCAAAATATCCGGAGTCATCAGCAACATCAGAAAGGGAAATGGAATCCCTGAAGAGATGTATTTCTGAATTACCTTCACCAAGTCCTGTTATTGTAACAGTATCAAGAGGTATTGTATCATAATCCTCCGGACTTATTATAAGAGGTGGGGTCGGAGATGTTGTATCTATCACAAAATACAGGGATTCAGAAGAAAAATTCCCTGCAAGGTCCGATGAATAGACATTTAGTTCATAATCACCTTCTTCTTCTATCATAGTTCCACTCTCAAACGGATTTCCATTCAGGGTCGCATAGGTTGTATCAGGGTTTGAATCTGCCACAGTGAATGAAGGAAATATAGAATGGTTGTAAAAAGAACTATCAGAGACACCAGAGATGATTATCAAGGGAGGGGTCTTATCAATAACGAAGAATATGGTTGAATCCAGTTGATTACCCGCAGAATCCTCTGCAGAGGCAAAGAGCAAATATCTCCCTTCCTCCGAGACAAAAAGGCTTTCAGAAACGTTTTCATCATTCAGTTTTACTATGGTTGTGCAAAGATGTTCATCAAAGAAACCAACAACTATATTGAGGTCACAATTATAATAAGAACTGTCCAGAACCCCTGAAATGGTTATCTCGGGAATAGTATTGTCTATCCTGATTGATGTTGAATCCAGAGAGGAATTACCATAATAATCAACACCCAGAACATTGAGGTTGAATTCACCATCGGGCAGTCCTCGTGAATCAAAATTACCACTGTATTGTCCGTCTAATGAATCACCTGAAATCAAATTCATCCTTACATTTATTGTATCTATACTGAAATAGAGAGAATCTATCCCACTCGCTTCATCAATCCCATTTGTTAGAACAGTAACATTACCGTTTACAAAACCAGAAGGTGCAAGGATTTCCACTATAGGAGAGGTAAGATCAGAAACCAAAAAGCCTGAGAGCGCAACATCCAATGTTGTATCCTCAGGATGAATTTTTAAGAATAGTGCATAGGGTTTCAGTTCAAAGGAAGATGATGAGAAATGATAATCTCCTTCTGTAGAATCGGAAACATTAAGAGAAACTGTATCCCAGAGGGTGTATAGAGTAGTATCATCTTCCATTTGAACGATCTTTATTGAGAAGGGAAGGGAATCTATTGGTAAATTACCTATATTCAGTAGATAGTAGGATATAGTAAATGAATCAGGATACGGTATAAGTTTTGGCGTAGAGGAGATCCTTCCTGCAACCATTATATCTTCACCCCAGGATGGATTCACATAAAACTGGTTCTCGGTGGTTGTTAGGGTATCCGAATCCGAAACAATACATTCTTTTATATAATACATACCTGGATGAGAAGATTCTGTGCAATGGACAAATTGGCGCTCTTCCTCTGAACCTGGTAACATCACAGGGATTATGGTAGAATCCATAAAGTAAACCACATCGATTGAATCAACTATTGTGATAAATTCCTTCAAGTCATTATATGTATGATTGGGACTATTGTTTATTGCAACCGCTGTTATATATACATTTTCATAGGAATCGTAGTTTGGTTTATCTGTATATACATAGGTTGTCATTCCGGGGATATCCATTATTTCAAACTGCATTGCCCTTTCAATTTGAGAAGAACCAGTCTCAAGGGATGATATTATACTGTATCCTCCACCTGGAAATACATCCGAGTTCCATAATATCTCTATATCTTCTATTTCTCCCTGGGATAAGGAGAAGGAAACTTCGTTTCCGGTTATACCTGTACCGTCCCAGAATATATTACCATTATAGTGCAGGAATTCTATTCCCTTTATTGCGCCGTCATAGATACCCACTGAATCCAGAGGGATTAAGAGCCTTACCCATTTCCCTTTTTCAGGGAGATCTCCCAGCTTTCTCCTTGATGAGGTTCCTGATATTCCTCTGTTTATCAGATCAGAACCATAGAAAGCACGGTGAGCCCTGTTTCCATATCTATCCTCAAATTCCATCATTATCTCTGATGGGGGATTTATTGAATCAAGGTATACATACTGGACAATGCATTGATTGGCAGAAAGTTCCATTATTATTGAATCCGAGGAGAAACCAAAGGAATGTTCTCCCGGACCACCTGAATCAGTTATACTGATACTTCCAAACCTTGCATTGGTTGTATCGTAGAAGAAGTCACCATAAGTACTTTCTGCAGGCATTGAATCAATTATAAGGTGCTCAATATCAAAATCCCTGCTAATAACAGTGCTATCTGAGTCAAGGATAGAGAATGAGAGTATCAAGTCTTTCTGGTTCGCGTCTGTATTTGTGATTGAATAATATGCAGTTAGATCCGTGAATGGGGGGATAACTGAATCGCTTAAAGAATATGAGAATAGTATATCTGTTTCCCTTATTTCTATGGGCAGGGTATAGATATTGTTTGATTCATCCGTTTCCCTTATATAATCCTCAGGGTCTGCAAGGAGATAGAGTGTATCAAACCCTGCAAGGCCATCGGTTGCCCAATTAAATGAGAATTCTTGTAAGGAATCAGGAAGTAGATTATTAACAATCCATTCGTTCAATGTGAAGTAATTATCGTTATGCTTGACCATCAACCTCAATGAGAAGTTTTCTGCAGGGTGACTCCCTGTATTATGCACCTTTACAACCGTAAATACAGAGTCACCCACAACAGGAGAAGAGGGGAAATTCCATATATCACCATCTCCAACGACAATATCAATATCATCAACCGGTGGTGATATGGATGCCTCATTTGAATATCCGCTTTCATTTTCAACCTCATCAACTGCAGTTGCAACAAAGTAATAGGTCTTACCTCCGGGTAATCTTGTTTGATAGGATTCATTCAAAACCGGTTCGGTGTTCAATTTTGCATATCCAGTACCTGAGACCGTGGAATAATATATATTGTAAAATACGGACTCTGTTGTAACAGGCAACCAGTTCAGAGTAATGGAGGTATCCGGATTTAAGACGGCAGTAAGGCTTTCCGGAGGAGGTGGAGGAAGATTGTCAACAATAAACTCATTAGATGCAGTATCTGAAAAACCGTTGACATCACTACCGGTAAGGATGAGAACTACCGTATCGTTCAAATCCCCTGTATTCCATCTGTAAACGGTTCCCTCAACCACATTCAGGCTATCCTGATAAAGGAGAGTTGTGTCAGTAGATAATACATAATGTATCTGATATAAAGAAAGGCTTTTATCGTTAACGGTTACAGTTATTGGTATTATTCTGCTATATGTACAAGATTCTTCAGGACCATGAATAATTAGTTCCGGTGGAACAAGGTCTGCAATAACAGAATCCGAAAGACTACTCTCATTTGATGCAGTATCAACCGCTGATACATTGTATATTATATACTCATTTACAGAGATATCCTCTGTAAAGAATGTATCAGAAACAGATGTTATCTTTATTGTATCCCTGTAGATATTGTAATTATCTAAATCATCCTCAAGGTTCCTTTCCCAGTATAAATCTACCCTTCCCCCATTCAACAATGGAGAGGTATTGCAGATCAGCCCTTGCGGAGGTTCTGGTGGGGTAAGGTCTGTCTTCTTGAAAATGAATATTGAATCAGGGGAATTGTCTGTGTTTCCAAAAATATCCGTTCCTACTGCAGAAAGATAATATTTGCCATCGGAGAGTGTATCTGTGTTAAACTGGATAACAAATGGTGGCAAGGGAATCATTCCTATGGTATCCCAAGGCCCAGATTCCTCTTTATATTTGAACACCACACTGGATAGGTCATAATCCTCACACATCGTAACAATATCAATAACTCCATTCACTGTTGACCCTTCCGAAGGATGGGTTATCACAACAGATGGGGCTCTTGTATCCACGATAACACTCTCAGGACCTGCAGGCTCACTCAGATTACCAGCTGAATCGGAAGCTACAACAGTATAGAAAAATTCGCCATCAGGGACTGTATCAACATAGAATGTATCAGGAATAATAAAGGTATTCACCTCTTCCCCACTCCTGTAGAGATAATATCCATAAAGGTGTTCATCTGTTGCAGGAAGCCAGGAGCAATCTACCTGTGAACCCTGTGGTATTGCCGTCAGAGAATCCGGTAATAAAGGAGGGGTATTATCCACCCGAACAATAATCTCAAAAGTATCTCTATTATTATAGGTGTCCACTGCTCTCAGTCTCAGGTTATAATCCTCTGAAAGTCCAGAAACATCCCATTTATATATTTCCCCATAAGGGATCTCCGAAAGTCCTGTAACAAGGAGGGTATAATTAGTATCTGAAATAGGAGCATATTCAAGGTTGTATTCAAGCAGATTCTTATCGGTTATAGTGCCCATTACTGTATCAATCCCCTTTATCCACTGATTGTTATCGGGTGAGATAATCTTCGCATAAGGGGCGGAGAGGTCAACCTCTACAGAGATCGTATCAGAAGACTCACTCTCATTATCAAGAATATCAACAGCGGTTAGATAGTATTTATATATTCCCTCTACTGCTGGGAGTGTATCCACAAAAAAGGTATCTGTTAGAGATTCCTGATGTATTTTAGTCCCCTGCCTGAATAGATTATATCCATTCAGGTCATCCTCTGTATTGGGAAGCCAGGACAGGTCAACAATGCCGATGCTGTCTACCGCAGTAATCCCTTCTGGTGGTGCCGGAGGTATTGTATCAAGAAATATTGTCACAGAATCCTCGGATATATTTCCAGCCTTATCTACAGCAGAGAGTCTGAATGTGTAGACATCAGAATCCATAAATGGATTCCAAACAAGTATTGTATCATTATCAAAAGGACTATCAGAGGATTTTATCTCAGTCCATACGGATGGATTCTCACCGGTTCCAACAAATAGGGTGTCTTGATAAAGATTCCTGTCTAAAACACTACCAATAACAGGGAATTTATCCTTTAATCTCTGGTATTCTTCAGGATATATGATTGAAACAAAGGGATTTGTATTATCAACGGTAAATAACAATGTATCACTATTCTCCTTATCCGTTAAATCCTTTGCATAAAGGACCAGGGAATATAAGGTATCCTGAAGGCCTGATGTATTCAATATATATTGTTTATTCTGTCCACTGGAGGTATTTGAATCAATTACAGTATAATTAGGGTTTTCTCCTATTCCATATTTTAAGACATAATAGGAAAGGTTATCATCGGTTACACTGTATACAATCTCCATTGTATCGTTCTGGAAGGAATTACTATCCGGTTTCAGAATAGAGACATCTGGAATCGGTGAATTTGTTATTGTTATCACAACTGTATCTGCAGAAATATTGTTTACTTTATCCTCTACAATCACAGAAATCTCATAATCACCTGTTTGGAGTGTTCTTGTATCAAATAATGTAAGTGTGTCAGAAAATATGGAATGGTCCTTTGTTATTGCCATACTACCAAGGTTTATTTCAGTGTTCTTTAGATTCATATCGCTTGCTGTTCCTAAAACGGGTATTGTATCAGGATTATCAAAAGACATTCCATTGGTAGGGTATGATATTTCGGCAATAGGCAGGGTATTATCTATCGTTACTCTCAGAGGTTGTGACCAGGCATCGTTCCCTATATCATCACAAGTATAGCCGATAAGGGTAATTTGAGTGTCGGGGAGTAGTTGAGTATTGAACGGAACCTGGTAGGGAGATTCAAAGTCTTCGGAAATAAGGGTAGTATCAAGAGAAAGTATATAAGAGAATTTTACACTCTGGATGGTTCCATGGAATATTGTATCTGCTAAAACCTGGGCATAGATTGTATCAGTAAGGTGGAGATAAGAATCTCTGGTCTGCAAAAGCAATGTTATTGGATTATTTAATACTTCCACATCAATTCTATCATGTAATGTATCCAGACTTCCAAGTGTATCAATTCCTGTTGCCTTCAATCTATAAAATCCATTCGGTAATAAATAGGTATTCCAGGGTTGTTGAAACGGAAGAGAATCATCTTTTATACCAATATTAGTGAACCAACTCGTGTCTTCAAGTGGAGCGTACTGAAATTTTACCCATTCAAGGAATTCTGGATGTGGTAAAAGATTCCCTACAGAATCTCTTGCGAAGTAGTCTGCTTCAACAGTATAGATCTTAGAAACTACCGGTGGTGGACTTCCAGGAAAAGAATGCAGAGGATTGGTAATCAATAACCCTCTTCCTTCTTCTTTATGAAATGGAATTGTATCAATATCACACGCAACCCTATGATTACTATCTCCATACCAGACATCACCCTGGAATAGTATTGCGTATAGTATTTCGTCAGAACCAAAGTGGGGTATTTCGACAGAATCATTACAGTAGTAAAAATTCTCTTCCAGTAGAATCCCCCTTCCCTGTCTAACATGTCGAGTCCACACAAGGCTGTCTGCACCGAATACAATACGACCAAATTGAACTGAAAATACAATACTATCTACCTCGGGTAAAAAAATCCTTGCTTCTGAATAAAAAATATAATCCTCTTCTTCCTCTCCTATTTCTCCGTTAACATAAAAAGAATCTATAAATATCGAGTCAATAACGGTTTCTTGATGACCCACATAATCCTCTGCTACAAATTTTGCATAATATGTTCCAAGATCCTCAAGACCAATAAATCCTATTAGGAAAGTTGTATCTGGAATGGGTCTGGCGCCGGAAAGCACAGGAAGAAATTGATTCGTATCTTCAAAGGTAAAATATAGGGTATATCCTTTGAAGTTTAAATCATATACCATTCCATCAATCCTAATGTCATAATAACCATTTCGAACAAAATTATCTGGATCAAAACTTAAATCAATAAAAACATCTGGTGGAATAGTATCGACATATAATGGTGTAGAATATCCACAGGCTTTAACAAAATATTTTCCATTCTTTACAATGTCTCCGCTATAATCTTTTCCATCCCATATAAATGAATATTCTCCGGGGATCGGGTGTTCCATATACTTAAAAAATACACTGTTTTCTGCCAGATCAACTATATTAAAGAACACTGGTTCTGCTTTTAATATTGTATATGAGATAACTGTTGAATCAACTACATCCTCACTTCCAGGTGAGAAACATTCAGGTTCTGCATATAGATTTGTAAGCAATGCATCTCCTTCCCAACAAATGAACTCCTTTGCCTCCGAAAGATTTCCTGCCCTGTCAGATGCCTGGAGTCTGATTGTCCAGTTTCCAGAGTGAGGAGGAATCCAATTGGTTATAATCGTATCAAGAACAGTATTTGAGTTAGAATAAAAGGTTTGATAAACAGAAGGATCTTTTCCTTCACCGTAACTCAATGTATAGTATTCAAGACCTCTATCGCATACTATACCTGATATCGTAAGTTGATTGGGTGTCCCCAGAAGTCTCTGGAGTCTTAACCTTGTCGTTAAATTATCAAGGTTTATTCCAGTATATTCTTCTTCCCACAGGAAGAAGGTTTCGTTCTCAGAAAGATATGTTTTTCCATACCAGTTGAAAGTGGGTAATGCTGAAACTAAAATCCTGTTGTCTCCGTTCCTGTCCATACAATATAACTCTTTATGTTTACGGTAAAGTATTAAGGAACCTTTATATGCATATTGAAATTCCCGCATATCGGAATATCCTCCTGGCCATTCATATAACAGTTTTACTGTGTCACTCTCTAAATCTATCTCATACAAGCCTTTTTTGTCCTGAACCCCATCCTTTCTCTTCCATCCAACTCTACTAATGGAAATAAGGATAGCATTCCCGTCAGGATGCCACTTTAACCCCTCAAAAATACCCATCCCTTTCCCTCTTAAAACTCTCTTTTTCAAGGGGGGATGAGGGCCATAAATCAAGAAAGTGGCAACAGTATCAAGATAACTGCCCATCCTATCAGAGATAAGGATTCCAGCAATAGGAACAGAATCACCTTCTAAAACTTGCGTAAAAGCGAAACGAGAACCGTCTTCAGACCAGGCAAATGCATCAGGAAAAGCATCAAAGAAGGTACATTCAAATATCTTTTTTGTGTTCAGGAGAGCCTGATCTGCCAAGAATATTGCAGAACTATCCGCGTCATAATAGACAAATAGATTACCATCAGGAGACCATGAACCTTCCATAATTCCAGCGTGACTACCGATATGAGTGAAGTATGAACCATCAAAATCAGTTAAAAATAGTCCTGAATATGATTCACATATGATTTTATTATAATTCGGGGATATCTGATATCTAACTACATCATCTCTTATGCTATCCAATTCTTCATTACTTAGATCAAAGGAATATAGAGGGGATTCTCTATTTCTTACATTAAAGAAAATTTTGTTGTATGGATCTGAGTATTGCAAATCAGCATTTCCATGGTAATAGGGACCAACCCAGAATTCGCATAATATGTCAAGATAGGTTCTCAATCCATTACTCAAAACTATATCTAAATAACCCTGAGTAAATTCATTTTTAAAACCGAGAAAACAAAGGTCATATTCCGGATAGTATTTCAATAATTCTCTGGTATTCTCCGGGTCATCTCCCATAACCCTATCCATATATATTCTATTTGGCTCAAGGCTCTCAAATATAGGGGTTTTATTGTTATCAATCACAACAAAATGATGCCTTATCTCTGTATTTCCTCCGTTGTCTGTGAGGGATACATTGTAAACATAATCACCATCTCTGAGTATATTCATACTGCTATCTGAGCCATCCCACTCTACTGAATATGTCCCTTGCGAGTATGATTCATCTCTAAGTAGTTCTTTTACTGTATTACCATTCTTATCTGTAATATTTAGAGCCACAATGACATCTTCTGATGCGCTGAAGTAGACAGATGAAATATCCTTTATGCCATCGCTATTTGGTGAAAAATATGGGTTCTGCACATAGATATCCAGGGACTCAGGTGGAACCGTATCCTGAATATAAACCATCTTCTCCTGATAATTATTCTCCTTTGAGAGTTCATCTATCTCGTTATCAGGGTCTATTCTAACACCAATTGTCCGATATCCAACCGTTTCTCCAGTATTCCACAGAATCTCTACCTCTGCGGTATCTCCAGATAAGACTTCATTACATAGAGTATCCTTTATACCCTGACCATCATCATAGAGTCTGAGATTGACATTCTGTGCATCGCTATCACCAATATTTGCAATCCTTGTAATTACACTTACTGTGTCTCCCTGATTAATATTTGTGGGATTTAATTCAAGGGATTCCAGGGAAAGGTCAGGTAATGTTGATTTCTGCAAAACCCTTAGAGCTAGGGCAGTTTCATAGATATCTTCATTCCAGGAACCGTCAGGGAGCTGCCTAACCCATATATAATCCTTTAAGATTGTTCTTATATCAGGCCTTTTATTAACATCAAAAAGGGATTGAAGCACAAGGGCAGTTTCATAGATACTACTTCCATCCTCTCCATAACCTGAATCAGGATTCATCTGTGAACCAAGATAGGAAACACCTGTATTAATAGCATTCTCTACACTAATATTGCCTCTGAAATTGGAGAGTGTAGATAAACTTAGTGCAGTTACAAATATAGAATTTACTCCATCATCCTTAAAAGAAAAACTACCGTCGGGATTCTGATTGATTATTATATAATTCAATCCCTTTATTGTTGAGGAATCCATATCCCCTGCACTTGAAAGCCCCTCTATTGCTGAAATCGTATAATATAGATTACTCTCATAGCCATCCTTATATCCAAAGCCACCATTTTCATTCTGCCAGGAAAGAACTTTATTTTTTAATACCTCTATATCTTCATTCTCCATTGCAAGGATTGATAATTTGCGTGAGATAAAATCAATATCATCAGGGAAGTGATTTATAAGCCATTGAACACCATTTTGAAAGTAAACAGTGGTATCTGAAAACATCTTCAAGGTCTTTAGAACCTCAGTAGTATATAGAAATTTATTCGGCGCAGTATTACCCCAGCTTCCATCGGTGCTTTGATTTGAATAAAGAAAATTCAGGGCATCATCTATTTCATCTGAAAAAAGAGAAAAAAAGACAAAAAACGAAAATAAAAATATTCTTTTAATTAAGGACATTACTGCCTCCCCCATCTAAGGATTCCCTTAACAGGCATTTTAGATTCCATTTTGTTGTAAAAAATTATAATGAAGAAAAAGGTTATGTCAAGGGTTGATTTTTCCCCACACTACCCCTTTTTTTTCTCGCAAAGGGCGCAAAGTTCGCAAAGCCCCACCAATCCCCTTTATTTATATTGGGTTCATAGAGTTCGTTGGGTGATATGTGATATGTGATAAGGGTTCGTGGAGTGGAAAGACAGAAGGACAAGGCATGGAGGCTGTCTCAAAAAACTCTTTGTATTTATGTACTATAGTAAATATTTATCATATAAAGTGATGGATATGTTTCTATCCCCAGTTGAGGTGACCGATATGAAAAATAGAAGATGGAAAAGACTAATTGAAGGGATTGCCCCTTAGTTTTCTATGCTCCCAATAGTTTGAAAGACCCTTTTGACCATTCCTTATACATTTTACGAAGATTTACTGCCGTGCATATCATATACCATTGGGCTCTAACTCCTTCAATCCCACGCACCGTCCAACGCCTGAACCCAAATATCGCCTTTATATATCCGAAAATTGGCTCTACTATCTCCTTCCTCTTTTTAAGTAACTCCACCTTATTAGCATCTTTTTGCTTCTCTCTTTGTCTCCTAATAGCACTATCGTAAGAAGTTCTATCTATTGTCCTACCTCTCTTATTCTCGCTGCACTCCCACCTGTATGGACATTCTTTATATCCATCACAATGATATACTCGGATTAGGTAATCCTTGTCTTTCCTTCGGTTTTCCCTTTCAAAATGTAACTCTCTCTCCTTAGGACATATATATACATCCTTTTTCTCGTCATAAGTAAAATTGGATTTATTATATTTATTGTTAGAAGTAGAATCGTTTTTCGGTATATTTATAAGAACATTATAACCCTTCTCCTCTGCACGATTTAACTCCTCACCAGAAAAATAACCTCCATCCAGGAGATTCTCATCTGCTTCTCTCCCTACTGTCTCCTTTACTTCCTCTATTCTATTGACTAATTGATGGTTATCTGACTCCTCTTCTATAACATCTGCCCCAACTATTAGACCATGCTTACTATCTACGGTAGCCTGCGCATTATAGCAAAACTCTTTCACTTTTCCGTTCTTGATCATTCTTGAATCCTTATCAGTCAAATTTATATACTTCCTGCCTTCCTCCTCTAACCTCTCTAATCTCTCCTTGACAAACTCCTTTAAGTTATCCTTATCCGCTAAGGATTTGGGTAATCTATATTCCCCTTCTCCTTCCCCCTCCTTTGACTCAATCTCCGAAATGACCTCCTCTACTGAATCCTCTAACTTTTTTGCAAGTTCCTCCAGATCTTCCTTACTCAATGTGTTCTTTCTAGAAACATCAGCTGTTATCTTTGTCCCATCTATCGCATTTAACACTAAACCTATAAGACCTCCCTCCATTGCTATCCTTCCCACTTTCTTAAATAACTGCTTTATTGCTTCTCTGTTGTCCCTGTAAAAACGCCATAATGTGTTATGATCAGGATAATTCATCCCTGTCAACCATAACATCCCTATATTATCCATACAAGCCTGCTCTAACTTCCTGGAGCTCCTTATACTGATAAAATAACCGTAAAGCCACACCTTTGTTAATAACTCAGCTGAATAGTTAGGCCTACCTTCTTCAGATTTTCTCCTCTTGAACCCTAATTCATCTAAATTTATGGAATCTACAAACTCCCTTATAAACCTTGCAGGATGATCGCTCGGGAGTAAGTCCTCTAACCTCGGCGGAAAAAGATACTGTTGGTTATAATTAGCTTCTATTTCATTGCTCATAACTCTCCTCCATTCTTTAGTCCATATTTCATAATAACTCACTAAAAGTAAGCAATTACAAGCATTTTGTCAATACTTGAAGTGCGAATAATTGTTTTTTACTGGATTACTTTGTAATCTGTTTGTGTGAGTTTTGAGACAGCCTCCATGCCTTGTCCCTACAAGAATCGCGACTGGGAAGTCGCTCCTACCCTTTTTGAGTAAGGGCAGTTAGTAAGCTATAAGTTAAAGAAATTCCAATTCCAACAAGAATTAAAATGACTTGACTGGATTTTTTATCAAGTTTCACCTTATCCCTTCAATCACTCATCCTCTACTTTTAGAAGATGTTTTTCAAATTCTCTTAAATTATTAATAAAAAAGGTTTTTACTGTTTCCCATGATACTTCTTTCAATAAGAGCAGCTCTGGCTCTTGTTCTGCTTCCTCAAAGAATACCAAACTTTTGAGGATATGATAATAATTAATCCCGGTTCCTTTAAACCGCTTCTTGAAAGTTTCTATACTTTCACCTATTGTAATATTCTTCAAGAATAGTGTAAAGTAGATGTCGTAGAAATCCTTGCGGTTTCCCCTTTGTGATAGTGTTTTAAATTTTTCTGCTAAAATGTCGCGCCAATCAGCAATTTCAACTTTTTTATAATTTATTTTTGGATAGACCAAAGGAACTTCATAATATAGAAAACTTACCTTTATCTGATTTAGATTGCAATATAGTGTCCCCGAAGATACAAGGGTTTCCTGATAAGAAAAGCGCGTCCTTAAATGTTGTATTAAGACCTCAAGACTAAAATTTTCTGGTGTGAAAAAGTCCAAATCTTCAGAAACTCGGTGTCCAATTTGCAATGCCAAACCACTTCCACCTACCAGATAGAAATTCCATCTCTTGATCTCGCTGTTCAGGCTTTCAAGTAGTGTTCGTAATGATTCAAGGATAGCATTTTCAAATGTTTTCATAGTATTTTTCCCAGAATATAAGGGTTTTGTGCTGCAAGCCTCGTTTGCTCTGAATTACCTTTTTTATAAGGTTTTCTGAATAAGTTTTACGTAGCCATGCTAAAGAAGCAGCATCTCCATAATCTAATACCCGCCTGATAATAAAAAGAGAATGTTTTTGTGTATCTACAGATTCCTTTTTAACATCCCAGAAAAGTTTTGAAACAAATTCAGGAATCATTTTTTCTCCGAGTTTATATAGGATGCATAAATATTGGTCTCAGATATAATGATTCTATATTTCATATTTGACTTATTCATTGTTTTTATTATTTTATAGTTCTTAAGAGAAAAGTCAATGTGTTTTTTTATTGCGTTAGTGCGTTAATGCGTCAAAAGGCAAGAGTCGAAGATAGGATTTTGGATTTAGTGCCCAACCCGATTCTCCCTGGGTACAGAGCGCGAAACCTGTAGAGGCAATTCATGAATTGCCCCTACTTCATAATCGCGACTGGGAAGTCGCTCCTACAAAAGGGCGAACGCAGTTCGCCCCTACTATTTAACTATTTAACCATTCAACTATTTAACTAATTCCCTTTGTGTCATTGTGGTGAATTAAGGGTGGGTGGAGAGGCATTTTTCATTTTGCACTTTGCAATCTTCATTTTTCAATTGGAGCGAAGCGACATGTCTTTGTGGTGAATTTAAAAGGTAAGGTGATAGGGCATCGAACCCTTTCTTAAACAACTATATTTATCAGTTTATCAGGGACGTATATGACCTTTTTGTGGTTGCCTTTGATGAATTTCTGGACATTTTCCTGTTTAAGGGCTATCTCTAAAGCCTTTTCTTTATCGATTCCTTTGTCTGCGACCGCTCTTGCACGAAGTTTCCCGTTTATCTGGATTATTAGAGTAAATTGCTCTTCTATTATGGCTTCTTTATCGTAGATAGGCCAATCTTCCAGGAATATCGATTCCTTATTGCCAAATCGACTATATATCTCCTCGGTAATATGAGGAGCAAAGGGTGCCAATAGACTCATAAATCGTCTAATTGTGTACTGGAATAGGTTATCGTTCTTATCTACATAGTCAGTTATTTTATTGAGGAGTTCCATAAGGGCTGCTATTGCTGTATTGTATGAAAATTTCTCAATATCATTCGTAACCTTCTTTGTTGTTTTCTCCACTACCTTAAAAAGTGTTTTTTGCTTATCGTTTATATCAAGGCTTATAGCTCCTTTTCGTGCGTTTTCATAAAAGAGATCATATATTTTAGTCAGAAATCTGGTTGAGCCCTTTATATTCTCCTCTCTCCAGTCTATATCACTATCAGGCGGACCAAAGAATAAGATTGCGATCTTCGCAGCATCAACACCAATCTTGGCTACCAACTCCTCTGTATCCACTGCATTGCCTTTTGATTTGGACATAACCACGCCATTTTCATCACGCACCATCCCCTGATTAAATAGCCTTAACACTGGCTCTTTGACCGAAAGATAACCCAGTTTATGCAAGAACTTGGTAATGAATCTCATATATATAAGATGCCCTGTTGCATGCTCTGCACCACCGATATAGAGGTCCACAGGCAGCCATTTGTCTGCCTCTCCCCTATCGAATATCTTCGCTTTGTTCTTAGCATCAAGATACCTCAAGTGATACCAGGCAGAATCCACAAAGGTGTCAGCAGTATCAGGGTCCCTGAGAGCCGCTCCACCACATTTTGGACACTTTGTGTTCATAAAGTTCGAATGATCAGCCAGCGGAGAACGTGACTTTGGTATAAAATCCACTTCTTTAGTCGGTGGAAGCAATACAGGAAGATCCTCCTCAGGAACCGGCACGATTCCACACTTTTCGCAGTGAATCATCGGAATGGGTGCTCCCCAGTACCGCTGCCTTGCAATCAACCAATCCTTTAAGCGATAGTTTATAGATTTACATCCAACGCCTTTACTTTCAAGGACTTGTGTTATCTTTTTTATGAATTCTTCTGATCTCATTCCATCAAACTCGCCGGAATTTATCATAATTCCATGTCCTGTGAAGGCTGTATTTTCTTCTGTTTCTTTTTCGGGCTTGATCACCTGTCTTATTGGTAGTTTAAATTTTTTCGCAAATTCAAAATCCCTCTGGTCATGAGCCGGAACCCCCATGACGATTCCGGTTCCGTACGAGCCAAGAACGAAATCTGCCACAAAAACAGGCATCTCTTCATTCGTAAGTGGATGTATTGCATTATAATGGGTGTTTACCCCTGTCTTTTCGCGGTCAACTATTGTTCTTTCGATATTACTCATCAAGAGGGCATCATGGATATATTGCTTTACCTCTTTATTCTTCTTTGCTATTACTTCTGCTATTTCACTTTCAGGGGATAAGCAAATAAAAGTTACTCCATAGATGGTATCCGGTCTTGTGGTAAATACCTCAAATTCCTCACCATTTTCCATTGTAAATCGAATAGTCGCTCCCTCATTCTTGCCTATCCAGTTTCTCTGCATTTCTTTTATATTTTCAGGCCATTCATCCAGTGTTTCGATGTCATTCAATAATCCTTCAACATAATCAGTGGTTCTTACAAACCATTGTTCAAGTTTCCTCTTTTCAACCTTAGAATCACACCTCCAGCATAGTCCTCCTTCTACCTGTTCATTAGCAAGCACAGTCTTGCATCCCGGGCACCAGTTTACATAGGCTTCTTTTCTGTATAATAACCCTTCTTTATATAATTGAATGAGTAGCCATTGTGTCCACTTGTAGTAGTCCGGGTCTGATGTTATTACTTCCCTCTCCCAGTCATAACTGAACCCTAACTTTTTTATAGTCCTCCGGGCAGCCTTTATATTGTTATATGTCCATTCCCTGGGGTCTAAGTTCTTCTTTATTGCAGCTTCCTCTGCTGGCAGTCCAAAGGCGTCCCAACCAAAGGGATGCAGTATATCCTTTCCCATCATCTTCTCCCACCTCCACCTGAGGTCTCCAAATGAATAGTTTCTGAAATGGCCTATATGGATGTCGCCAGAAGTATATGGCCACATCTCCATGATATAGTATTTATCTTCAGGTTTTTCCGGAGTCCTATAAAGGCCGATTTCCTCCCATCTCTTTTGCCACTTCTTTTCGATATCTCTAAATGGATACATCAGGCCGTCTTTTATTCCTCTGACCCACCCTTTGATTCGTCTGCCTTTCTTTCCAATTCTATCAATTCTTTCCTCTTTGCTTCTACTCTTGCGGATAGAGCTATCTCCTCTCTTCGTTTTGCTACTATTCTCTGGGTTAGTTCCAGTTCTTCTCTGCCTTGTTCCGCACTTCCCGCTTTATCTTCCTTCAAGAGGCTATCAAACAAGATTTCTTCTTCTTCTTTTTGGACTCCAATCTTTTCTGCAGCCTGCACTTGTTCATCAAGGTCACCTTTAAGGCTCTGCTTCTCACCAATTTCCTTATCCAGTTCACTCCCGAGTTTCTGTTTTTCAGCAATCTCTGAAATGAGATCATCCCTACTCGTTTTGAGCTTTCCCAGTTCTTCCTCTATTTCAAGTCTTTCTCCTGATAAAGCAACCCCCTCCTCAGCCTCGGCCTCAACCTCAGTTGCAGACCTTATAGCAGTAGGAGCTCCTCCCAACATCCATCCCACAGCAAAGAGGATTATAAAGGAAACAATTGGATATATGAGATTCTTTATCCTGGTCAATTCAGGAGGGAACATCCCGAAAATACCAGTTTTCTTCTCTGCTACTTCTTGTTTTGATATCCGAACCATAATATCTATTTCTCCAACCTCATTTCCCCTATTGTTGACAGGTATAGAGATAAAAAGACTATTGCCTACTACTTCAGCACTTCTAACTCTGGCCTTTTCAATCCAGCCTTTTTTATATGGTTCTCCGACCAGTGATTTATCTATATCCTCAAGAATAATTCCATCCTGAGATAAGACAGTAAAATGTAATAAATCCTTCCTTTTAACCGTGTGTCTTGAAATATCTGATATAGATTTCATATCCTTTATGGCCACTTCACTGCTTATTGAATATGCCAGGATATTCATATAATTCTTCCATCCATTGATAGCAATGTCCTGTGCTTTAATATCATTACTTATATACACATAAAGATATCCAACCCTCGTACCTTCCATAGTTATAGGTTCACCTATCATTAATAGTGTATCCGTAATCTTAACTCCCTCCTCGCTCCCGGATATATCCCATCCTCTATACTTTCTGCCCATCCTTGATTGATCAGAATCCCATAAAACTAAGTTACTGTACCCGGTAATTGTGATTCTTTTAAAAGAGGTAATCCCTTTCATTAGATCTTGCATCAGGATTGAAACGAATATGTCATCATCAAATGAAACGGGTTCTCTTAAGTGAGTTACCAATAATTCCTCTAAAGCGTTCCAGCCGCTGAGAGATTCCTCTATAGAGGGCTCTATGATTTCTACTTCTTCAGGCTTTGGAATTCCTATATACAGAAAAAGCGTCACAAAGGACATAAGAAAACCAAGCACCCCGAATAATAAACCCCTTTTAATCATTTTTACCTCCTCACCTGGATACGATCATATAGACCGACCAACTAACTCCTGCAACGATGCTTGTAAATCTAACAAAATCCCATATACGAGATGATAGAGACCGCGGAACAAAAATAAGATCACCGGAATCCATTATCGGAGGGGGCGATCCTTTCCCGTCCATATAATCATTAACATCGTAGAAGACTATCTTCTCCTTCTTCAATACTCTAACAAGCTTGACCATACTAATATCTCCCTCTGAGGTAGGTCCTCCGGCGAAGGAAAGAGCCTCAACTAAATTTGTAGTTGGGGGAACCTGGTACATCCCCGGAGATTGCACCTCACCCCACACCTGAATGCGAATAGAAACATCCCCCTTTAGATATACCTCGGAGGCTGATATGTTAAATATTATAAGACAAATCATCATCATATTCTTGATTATAAAGATTTGTCAATCATTGTCAAGTGGATTTTCTTCATTTTCAACATTTTCAACCTCAAATATTATCTCTATGGCACTAATTTGAATCATAAGAAACCTTACCTTTTTTCTTATTCCATCGGCATACATAATTTCAGCATCGGTTATCGGAATAAATGGGGATTGTTTCGCTATTGCCATAAGGGCATCTGATAATCTCGCGTTTGCTACCACATAGATATATCCCTCTACTTTAAATTTTTCTGTGTAAATCCAGACCATTTTTCTTTCCTTATTGACCTTCATAGCCATATATCCTCCTTTTTTGTCAACTTTTTTTCTTTGGGGGCTTTAATACAATTATAATCCGTCAGGGTTTTCAATTCGGACAAAAATGTTTTAATTAGATCTTCTTGTTTTACGGTTGCAACTATTTCCCCCTTTTTAAATATCACCGCTTTTTTCTTGCCTCCGGCAATACCGATATCAGCTTCCTTTGCTTCTCCAGGTCCATTAACACTACATCCCATTACTGCTATAGTGAGAGGTTTTTTTATATTCCTCACGCAATTTTCAATCTCTTTCAAGACATCTTCCAGATCAAATTCCAGTCTCCCACAGGTAGGACAGGATATGATTCTGGGACCATGCTGACGAAGAGATAAAGCAGAAAGGATGTCATAAGCTGTCCTAATCTCCGGAAGAGGATCTCCGGTGAGGGATACCCTTATCGTATCTCCAATGCCATTGTATAGCAGTTCTCCAATACCCACAGCAGAGAATACCTCTCCCCTACCCGGAGGTCCTGCTTCTGTTACACCAAGATGAAGGGGATAATCTCTAATCTCTGAAAAAAGTCGGTTGGCTTCAATCATAGTCATTACATTCGAAGATTTCAAAGAGACAATGATTGATTCAAAGCCTGAAGATTCAATTATGCGTATTTCATCCAGAACGGATTCCACAAGTGCCTCGGGTGTTGGCCCGTTATACCGAGATAAATACTTCTCCTTAAGGGACCCGGAGTTTGCTCCAACTCTGATTGGAATATTCCTTTCCTTACAGGTATTGATGATGTCCATAACCTTCCATTTGGCATCAATATTTCCCGGATTTATTCTTATCTTATCTACTCCCTGTTCAACAGATTCAATAGCCAGGCGATAATCATAATGGATATCAGCAATTATCGGAATCTTAATATTCTTCTTTATCTCTCCAATCTTCTTTGCTGCCTCTATATCAGGTACTGCGATCCTTATAACTTCACAGCCGACATCCTCCAATTCTTTTATCTGTTTCACGGTTTCTTTTGAATTACGAGTATCGGTGTTTGTCATAGATTGAACAACAATCGGATTTTCCCCACCAACAGGAACATTACCGACCTTAACGACTTTGGTTTTTTTTCTTTTGTATTTTTTCAATGATACTCCTCTTTAATGAATCACCATTTCTATGATATTGAACCCCTTCTAATCCCTTTACATAGGTAATTTGCCGGGTAGCAAATTGTTTTGTCTTTTTTATAATATCATTCTTTATCTCTTCAATGTTACCATTTTTCTTGATAAACCCTGCAATCTCGCGATATCCAAGAGAAGTAAAGGAATATAAATAAGGATCGAACCCCAGACCCAATAAGTTTTCCACCTCTTTAACAAACCCTATTTCAAACATATTCTTAACCCGTTCTCCAATATTTTTATAGAGCAGTTCCCTTTCGGGAAGTAAGCAATAAATATCAATTGGTATTTTATTCTCCTGTCCCCTCCTCCAATGCTCTGTTAATGAAATACCACTCGCTTCGTATACTTCAAGGGCTCTTGCAATACGCTGTTTATCGTTAGGGTGGATACGTTGAGCTGATTCGGAATCCACCTCAAGTAATTTTTCATACATCTTTTGCGGACCTTCCTCCTTCACTCTCCTTCTAATGTCCTCTCTTATGTCCTGCGTAATATCTGGTTCGGGAAAAAGACCATCAAGGATGGCTTTAATATAGAGGATTGTGCCCCCACAGATGATAGGAATACATTTCCTTGCACGAATCTCCTTTACTATTTGAGAACAATCTTTCCCGAATTGATAAGCAGAATATCTCTCATCAGGATCTCTAATGTCGATAAGATGGTGAGTGAGTTTTTCCCTCTCATCTGATGTTGGCTTTCCCGTTCCTATATCCATCCAACGATATATCTGTCTGGAATCAACTGAAACCACTTCTATAGGTAAGCAATCTACCAATCCTAAACAGAATCTGGTTTTTCCCGAAGCAGTAGGACCCACTATAGTTATAACCGGTTTCATCTCTGGAATTTCTTTTCCAATTCCTTCAGAGAAAGTTCATAAATTATGGGTCTTCCGTGAGGGCATCTGAATGGAGTCTCCGTGGAGAATAATAGATTCACAAGGTGCTCCATCTCTTGAGGTGATAAGGGGTCACCTGCTTTTATCGCCATATGGCAACTGACCGATTTCAATATATTGTGAAGACTGGTTTCTCTCTCTCCTGCAAGGTCCTCGAGTATTCCGGATATCCCATCCTCAGTTATATCCTCTACCATTGCCGGAACATTTTCCCATATCACGGTATTTCCACTCAGGATTCTGAAACGAAATCCCAGTCTTACTAATTCATCTTCTACTTGCTGTAGTTTTGATATTTCAAGTGGGGTATGCTTTATCTGTAAGGGAAAAAGTAGAGTTTGAGAAGGGAGTGAATCACTGCTTTTTAGATTATCATAAAGAACCCTTTCATGGGCTGCATGCTGGTCAATAACTACTAATCCGTTTTTGGTTTGGGCTACAATGTAAGAATCATGTAATTGCCAGAACTTACTCCTTACATCTCCTTCAAAGAGATAATCCGTTTCAAAAGAGAATAATTGCTCTCTATATTTGCTACCTTCTCCAATGGTTTTATTTAGTGAATGATGGATCTTTGCCAGGATTTTTTCCTCTCTGTGAAATCGCACTTCGCGTTTTGTTGGGTGAACATTGACATCTACCGCATCAGTTGGAAGTGTAACAAATAATACAAACGAAGGATTTTCATTGCCGAATGGTGTATAAAAATCGCGAATGAGACGAAAAACTCTACCATCCCAGACATTTCTTTTATTAACAAATAGATTGTATTTCTTTTGTGAAGGAAGATTAGGTTTCTGCACCCATCCTTCAATCTTGATTTCATCAGTCCCTTCATATTCAATGGGTATAAGGCTATTAAAAAAGGATTCATCCATCATTGATAATAGCCTCTCTTCCCTGCTCCCGGAGCTAACATTTATAATCTCATTTCCGTTATGTGTGAGAACGAAAGCAATTTCAGGAAATGCAATACATTTGGGTGTAACCTCATTCAGTATCTTCCTGAATTCTGCACTTGTTGAATGCAGGAATTTTCTCCTTGCAGGATAATTATTAAAGAGATATTTTACTATAACAGAGGTGCCTCTTTGACGCTGCTTTGACTTTTCCTGTATGATTTTTCCGTTTTCAATTTTTATATATTTCCCCATATCGCTTTCGATATATCTGCTGAGCATCTCTACCTGCGATACAGAAGCAATAGCCGATAAAGCCTCACCCCTGAACCCCATAGAATTTATTGATAGGAGATCATCATTGCTTTCTAACTTACTGGTCGAATATCTCTCTATTACAAGCCGAATATCATCCGGATAGATTCCTACACCATTATCTGAAACACTTATTAAACTCTTCCCCCCATTTTCTATATCTATAGTAATCTTTGAGGCATTAGCATCTATTGCATTCTCTATCAATTCTTTAACGCAGGCAAAGGGTCCTTCTATAACTTCACCTGCTGCAATCTTATTCCTGAGGTCTTTTGAAAGTTGAATAATTCTATTACTTTCTGATTTCATCCTTTTATAACGGCCATAGGAGCCATCCTGGCAACCTTTTTTGATATTCCGATAGAGGAAACAGTATCTACTACCATATCAATATCTTTATATGCTTCGGGAACCTCTTCTCTGATAGTCTTGATTGAATGTGCTCTTATGTAGATACCCTTCTTTGCCAGTTCATCTCTTATATACCTACCTCCTGTTATCTTCATTGCTTTTTTTCTTGAGAGTCTGCGTCCTGCACCATGACAGGTAGAACCAAAGGTTTCTTCCATTGCGGACTCTGTCCCCACAAGAATATAAGAAGCTGTCCCCATATCCCCCGGTATCAAAACAGGTTGTCCAATAGATTTATATCTCGAGGGTATATCCGGATGGTCAGGGGGAAATGCTCTGGTTGCTCCCTTTCTATGGACGCATAGTTTCTTTTTTACGCCGTTAACAGTATGTGTCTCAATCTTTGCAATATTATGGGCTACATCGTAAATGAGATTCATCTGAAGTGATTCAGCAGATTGTCCAAATAATAAAGCGAAGGCATCTCTTACCCTGGATAGGATTATCTGTCGGTTTGTCCAGGCAAAGTTAGCTGCTGCTCTCATTGCGCAAAGGTATCCCTGCCCTTCTTTGGATTGGATGGGTGCAGAAATCAATTCTTTATCAGGTAGGTCGAAATTAAATTTATTCTGGACCTTCATCAGGCTCTTCACCCAATCACTGCACACCTGATGTCCAAGACCACGAGAGCCTGTATGTATCATAACAGTAACCAATCCCTCTTCTAATCCCATAACCCTGGCTGCTTCTTTATCATATATCTCAACCACTTTTTGTATCTCTATAAAGTGATTTCCTGCCCCTAATGTTCCGAGTTGTGGCCTCCCTCTTTGTATTGCTCTATCAGATAACACATCAGGGTCTGCACCCTCTATTTTACCATTTTCCTCGGTATATTCAATATCAGAGTCCCATCCAAATCCATTCCTTACTGCCCATGATGCTCCGTCCTTTAAGACTGTTTTTAATTCGGATTGTGAAAGTTTTACATTGCTAGTAGAACCTACTCCGCAAGGGACAAGAGAATATATCTTATTCGTCAAATCTTCTATTCTTTCCTTGATATCATCAGAATGGATTGAGGTTCTGACAACTCGAACTCCGCAATTCGAGACAACAAAGCCATTTGCAACGAAGTTATGGTGGTTATTCTTGATCGTAAAATCATATACTCTATCATTGTGAACAGTCTTTTGTATATCCACAACCTCATCATAAACTATTTCCCCTTCACTGAACTCATCAAAAAACTCCTCGAACTTGATGAATCCAGCTGGAGGCCTGGCTTTTTCGGTTTGCCCATATAAACTTCTTTCAATAAACCTCTTATTAATTTGGCCTTGATATTCTTCAAATATTTCTCTTCTGGGGCGTTTTCCCTGTTCATTTCGTATCTTTTTTCGTAAAAGTTCTCTTTTGTGAATGACAGCTTGTTTAAGCCTGAGGTAAACTATTGCTGCCATTGCCAGACTTCTCCTTTTTCTGTTATACTCGTACCCTATTTTTTCCCACAAAGTTAGCAGGTTTTTTGGATTTCCATGGACAAGAATCCTATAATGAATTCTATCTTTTGTCTCCCTGGCTATTGAAATATTAGAACTTATACCGAATTCTTCAAGCATCTTTTGCAAATTGCTCAAGAATTTGTATCCTACTTCTTCATTCCCCTTCTTTCTTGAGAATTTCACTTCCGGCATATAGAAATTATAACCATTAGGAGTTTTCGGTTTAGACATCTCGGCCCCAAAATATGAAGCCAGGAATAATCGTTTCATCCATATAGGTAATTCAACCATCCAGGAGGGAATTTGGACATCGGAGGTTGTTTTATTTCCACGTGGGTAACCAAGCGCTCGCAGAAGTTCAACAAGGCTTCTTGCTGAAACCTTTAGAGAGGTTTCTTTTCTGCTAAATTTATAACCATTTATATTATACGTACGGTCTCTTTCGTAAATCGCGCCACTGTATCCTAAAAATCGCAAATCCTCTTTTATTTCTTCTAAATCTTTTCTTTCTCCATAAAATATAGAATTCTTATTGTAGACTGTTCCATCGCCTAAAAGATACCCAAAAATCTTCAACAGATATGGTAACTTCTCATTTCGAGATGTCAACGGCAAAAGGCCCCGGTTCTTTAATTCCTTTTTGATCGTTTCTCGAAATATATCTTCCGAGATTACCTCAAATTCTTCAGGTCTTTCATATTCCATCCCTTTAAACGGGTGGATTGCAACCTTCTCACCTCTGGAAAGTTCTCTGGTATCTTTCATACCCTTTCTTGTAAGAATTGGGTGCTCAGGAGATAAAGATAGTTTAAAACCTGCTCTCGTCTTTATTGTATAAAGGATTGGTTCTTCTCTGTCAAGGGTTAAGATAACCTCTGTAGGTCGGGCGACCATATCATTCAATACTGTTACTTCATCGCCAACTGATATTCTTTTAATCTTTTTCCGAAATCCCAGAGGAGTCAAAATCTCTGCATCACCCGGGAGGCAGTTAATATCATACCCCACACCTCCGGGTGAAATAACTCCCTCTTCGATATCCATTGCAGCCACCCCGCCTATTGGAAATCCATATCCCCAGTGGATATCTGGCATTGCCAGTGAATATAGTTGAATCCCTGGCAGATACGCCACATTACGAACCTGGTTGATAGAATTATCATTCCTGATTTCTTCCATAAGTTCAGAGGATGCTATGATCATACCAGGAACCCTCATCCCTCCTTCTTTTTCAATCAGCCACTTACACTCTCCTATTTTTTCCATCTTAATTATATTATAGTGATTTCAGTCATTAATTCAAGAGGGAATTATAAATCATTACCCTCATTTTTCTCGCAAAGAACGCAAAGGAGGCAAAGGGCGCAAAGCCCTTCACCACCCCTGATTTTTGTAATTGAAGAGAGAGCCCATCATCAGCCCCCGTTTTTTCTCGCAAAGAGTGCAAAAGAATATAAAGTCCGCAAAGAGATTCTTAATTCGGAGTAGCAGAGTTTGCTCTGCGCACTCTGTAGGGGCGAGGTTTCCTCGCCCATAGGGTCAGGGAACCTGACCCCTACATTAACTTCCCGTAGGAGCGTTTAATTGAACGTCCCTACCAGATTCTCTTTCTCCTTTTTTCTTTCCGAAAAACACCATAAATAAAAGGGATTGGTGGGGCTTTGCGAACTTCGCTCCCTTCGCGTGCTTTGCGAGAAAAAAAGGGGGAAGGTAATGTGGGGGGAAATATCAACCTTGACATTCAATTTAAAAAATTTATACTTACTACAGAATAGGAGGTTTTGATGGATGATCTAAACAATATCTCTAATAAAAAATACCTTGTTTGTCTTTTACTATTGTTAATGATCGCAATGTTGTTACCTTCCTGCGGTTCCGGAGGAAAAGAACCTCTAACCACCTATAAGAAGGATAATTTTGAGGTTGCATTTGAGGATAGTATAAAGAAAATCATTGAAGACAAAGGGAATCCGGACGGAAGGAATGAGGTAGGCGTCCCGCTTCTGGTTCTGGCAGCAAACAATCATTATGTTGATGTTGTAAAGATACTTCTTGAAAATGGAGCCGATGTAAATATAAAGGTGGACAAGATAGAATCAAATGCACTTCATGCTGCTATCACTTCCCCTGATCTTGCTACAACAGATTATCAACTAAGGCAGTTGAAGAAGGATTATAAAATTATGCAATTGCTTATCCAGCATGGCATTCTGGTAAATGCAAAGGATGGATTCGGATGTACTCCACTTTATAAAAGCGCAGGATATGGCAGGCATGATTTGTGTAAATTACTTATTGAGAATGGAGCTTTAGTTAATAGTGTTAACGATATAGGGCATACACCATTACACTATGCTGCAAAGAAGGGATACTGGGAAGTTGTAGAGGTTTTAATCGGGAATGGAGCAGATGTTAATTCAGAAGCCTATACATATAAAAAAGAGACCCCTTTGTTCTTTGCAAAGGAAAGAGAAGATGAGGCGCATGCTAAGGAAAGCAGAAAACTCAATAAGGATTTTTTCAAAGAAGTTGATTACGATAAAACCATCAGAATCCTTAAAGAAAATGGAGCACACTGAGTAAAAAAGGAGATTATTATGGAGATAACCTTTGAAGCCTTGGATCTTATTAAGAACGCAGACATCAGAGAAAAAACAATAAATGTCTGGAAAAATGCTATTAAAGAAGGTAGGTGGAATGATATATCTGACATACCTTTTACGTTACTTGTAGAAACAAAAAAGACCCTTCTGGAGCATACAAGAATTGTAACCGCAATGAGTATTGGGGTTGGGAAGGAACGGGATAATATTGATATGGATATCCTGATATCCGGTGCTCTGCTGCATGATGTTGGAAAACTTCTGGAATATGAAAGAAAAGACGGAAAGATTAAAAAATGTGAATATGGGGAAAGGATTCGCCACCCTGTCTCCGGGGCTATGCTTGCCCGTGAGGAAGGGTTACCGCTTAAGGTTCAACATATCATATTAGCACATTCCGCCGAGGGAGAAAAGACAATCCGTACACCTGAAGCAATCATCGTTCATCACTGTGACTTCATTGATTTTCATATCGAGAAGACAAAGAGCGCTTCGCGCCAATGAAAAATGAAGATTG
>JAGLZA010000113.1 GCA_023131835.1 Caldifarciminota bacterium | reverse complement strand
CCTCTCCACCCATTTTAGCCACGGTTTCTTCACGGTTTGAGATAGATGTAGGGGCGAGGTTACCTCGCCCAGAGGGTCAGGGAACCTGACCCCTACATTAATTACTTGTAGGGCGTTCAATTGAACGCCCCTACCAAATTCTTTTTCTCCCTTTCTTCCTCTGAAAACACAAAAAATAAAGGGGATTGGTGGGGCTTTGTGTCCTTTGTGTCTTTGTGGTGAAACTCAATCAGAACACGCTAATATGTATATATCTACTGGGATTCTTTCTTACATCTATAAGCAGACTATCAAGATTTGCCGAAGCATTGGATAGGTTCTCGTAGAGTTTCTCGTCATATATAAGTTTTCCAAGAGTGCCTTGTTTACGATTTATTTGAGCTATGGTATTGTTAAGTCCTTTGATAGCAAGAGATAGATCATCTATCAAGCCTTGAGCTTTATCTAATCCATCTCCACCTTTATTTATTATCTTCCCGATTCCCGCTCTATTTTCCTTCAGGAGTATATTAAGATTATTCAAAGTGGATTGAAGACCCTGTAAAACTACACCACTTTCACCAAGTTCCTCCGTTAAAATCTTTATTAATTGCTCTGCTTGCATAGCAATAGTTCCAATCTCTACAGTAGAGAGACCTAGACTGGGTTTCCCTCGAATGGGTTTAGATAAGTCCCAGGGTTCCTCAGATATACCCGGATCGAGAATTAAGGTCTTTGTTCCGCTTATCATTGCAACATCCTGAATAGAAACAGAAACATCCTCTCTAAGTTCAATGCTCTTTTCAAGCCATCCGGTTATCAGAACCTCATGTTTTGCCATTTCTATCCTCAATACCTTCCCCTTTTTGATTCCAAATACCCATATAGGATCATCGGTTTTTAGACCACTCACATCATTAAAAAGGACCTTAAAGGCATATCCCTCTCTACCAATGTTGAATCTGAGCAGCCATAACTGTCCAAATACAAACAATATTGCTATTATTGTAAGGAATATTCCCACCTTTATTGCATTTGACCGTTTACTCATTAGAACCTCCTAATTAAATACCAATCGTGAAACAACATAATCAAGGAACAGAATAAGGATAGTTGATGATATTACAGCCTTAGTTGTAGCTTCCCCAACTCCCTCTGCCCCACCCTTTGCCCGGAGTCCATAGAAACTTCCCATCAATGTCAATACAAGACCAAAGGTTATTGACTTAATTAATCCTCCATAAAGGGTGATTGGTATATAATCCAATCTTACTCCCCTCCAGTAAACAGCAGTCGGTATATGTAAACTCCAAATAGAGAGTAGCCATCCCCCTATTATCCCAACAATTTCTGCTATAATGGTGAGTAGAGGAAGGACGATAATACCAGCAATTATACGGGGAACCACCAGGTGCTCAATTGGATTTATTGCAAGTGCCTCTAAGGCATCTATCTGTTCGGTTACCTTCATTGTTCCCAGTTCTGCTGCTATCGAGGAGGCTACTCTTCCTGCTACTACCAATCCAACAATCAATGGACCAAGTTCTATAAACAGTGCCTTGCAAACAGCCATTCCGACATAGACATCAGGCATATAATTCCTTGCCTGATAATATGCTTGATAAGCAGTAACCATACCCATAAAAAGCGAAGTGAACATAACAATTGAGATTGACTTGACTCCCTGAAAATATATCTGGCCTGTAAATAGTCCAAATTTTCGATATAAGCCACGCACATTCATAATAACCTGCCATAAGAGCAGGAATATGGCTCCAATATATTCCATTGCATTAAGGAGTTTTTCTTTTAATCCAAACATAATCCTATGTCTATGCAAAAAACTGTTTCTGTCAAGGAGAATATCTTTAACTTTTTATCTTATATAGTAAAGGGTATTCTAAATCCTCCCATTAACTCTAAGATATTCTGATTAACAACCCTTATATATTTACATTCCCCTACAAACGCAAACTTCTTGTTTATAGGAATCCGTATCCCTGCTCCAAGGGTTAAACCCTTCAATTCATCATAAATACTGATGGATGCTATGGCATAAATGTCAAGTTTTTTCGTGGGCAAAAAGATATTCACTTCCGGAGCACTAAAAAATCCAAGACCAACAGTAGTTCCTCCGTTGAAGTAGATCTGGAAGAGATTGAAATCCAATTCTACATTCTTCCATAACCCCACAGTAACTTTTCCATTTATAGAAACACCAGGTCCCCCTTCATAGAAGTCAACACCAACTGTGGGCTCAAAACAAAACGAGAGCAATAATAAGGTTATCATACTTACCTCCTTTTTCTGTTAAACATCTTCCTTTTAAAAAAATCAAGTAGAAATGGATGGAGTGCCGGGGTGGATGCTATTATGTTACCCTTAAGAATCTCATCTCCTCCTCTTTCATCAGTAATAACTCCCCCTGCTTCTTTTACAATCAACCATCCAGCTGCAACATCCCATGGGGAGAGTCCAAATTCTATATCTCCATCTATTCTACCATCCGCTATATACGCCAGATGAAGTGCCGCAGAACCAAGCCATCGCAGTGAATTTATTTCCATAATCAATTCTTTTAAACAATCCATAAATTCTTCTCTCAAGTGATAGGCTGTAGGCGGAAAACCAACTGATATAAGAGCTCTTTCTGGTTTCTCTACCATAGAGGGATAAATCGGAGACCCATTTAGATAAGCTCCTTTACCCTTTTCCGCAGTAAATAATTCGTCTCTCATTGGGTCATAGATTATTCCCAGTTCAATATTGGAATCCAATTCATATGCAACAGATGTACAGAAATGGGGAATTCCATGCATAAAGTTATGAGTTCCGTCAAGTGGGTCTATCAGAAATCTGCCTCTCCCTTTTATTTCACTTCCCTCTTCAGCATAAATACCGATATCAGGGAACTTACCCTGCAACCCTCTTACCAGAATATCTTCTGCTTCCTTATCCGTCCTGGTAACATAATGGCTGAATCCCTTCTTTTCTATCTCTTCCTCTTTAAGCGTTCTAAAGGAATTGCGAATTACCTCTCCAGCTTCCTTTGTTAGTCCTATAATAATTTCTAAGATAAACTACCTCCTTTATGCCCTCGGGTGTGCCCTCTTATATTCTTCCTTCAGTTTTTCTATACTCATATGGGTGTATATCTGAGTAGTTGATAGGGATTCATGCCCTAATAACTCCTGAATAGCACGAAGATCAGCCCCTCTATTCAAAAGATGTGTGGCAAAGGTATGCCGTAAGGTATGAGGACTCATCTGGTGTAGTGAAGCCACAGATGAAATATATCTTTTTACTATCCTTTGAAGGTCTCGTTGCCCCAATCGTTTTCCCGATTTACTCAGAAAGATTGCTCCTTCTTCATAGCCTCTGTCTTCGTCAAGATATCTCTTAAGCCATTCATACGCCTTTCTACCAACGGGTAGTATCCTTTCTTTCTTACCTTTTCCAAAGACTCTGAGTAATCTTTGTTCAAGGTCCAGGTCTATAATATTGATATTTACGAGTTCTGAAGCACGAATACCGGTGCCATAAAGGAGTTCAATGATTGCTCGATTCCTGAGACCTAACTTCATTTTATCAGGGATTACTTCAAGTAGTTTTTCGGCCTCTTCTTCTGAGAGGAAGGAAGGTATTAGCCTATCGGTTCTCGGGGTTTTTATACTGAGTGCAGGGTTACTTTTGATTATCTTATTCCTAACCATAAATTTAAATAGGGATTTCATAGCGGATAGTTTCCTTGCAATAGAAGACCTCTTATATCCATAGGAGAGGAGTTCGCCCATAAATCCCCTGATGTCGTTCCTGTTTATCTCCTCTGGTTTTTCCCTGCCAACCTTCTCAAGATATACACAGAACTCCTCTAAATCAGTTTTATAACTCTTGACAGTATAATCGGAGTATTCTCTCCTTATCAATTCTTCAAGAAATCCATCAATCTGTTCAATAATATTCACAAACTACCCCTATCCATAAGGGTTCGAGGAGTCAAGGGATGAAGGGGCAATATCTGTTTATTATTTTTTTCGAAAATAACACTTGAATCCTTGAATCCTGGCATGCTTAAATCCTTTAGTATAACGATCATGTTTTCAACTTCTTTTTTTCTGCTGCAGGGAGTAGAATGTTATTCAATATCAAACGATAACCCGGAGAATGCTTATGGAATTCGAGATAGGTCGGAGGATCGCCTACAAGGTGAGCATAATCTTCTGGGTCGTGTCCGCCAAGGAATGTAAAACTACCATTACCATATTCGCCATAAAGATATTTTACTTCCTCGGTATTTGGTATATCTCCTAATATAACCACATTGGGCTTTAATTTCAATCTATTAAAACCTGTATCCTGCCCAAGAAATTCCTTGATTCTATCCTTATGATTCTGATTCAAGATGGACGGAATAAGGTCCCTTTTTGCAACAAAGTTGCGCAATGTAAAACGGCTCGCCTCTCCCCTCTTTACTGCAAAACGAGTTATATCCACATCCGAATGTTCATAAATGCCAATTGAGGTTATCAGGTTTATATCTTTAAGGATTAGTGTGTTAGCAAAATTTGCTCTATCTTTATATCCCCTATCGATACCGTTTCCATCTATCTCTTTTGGAACGATATCAATATTCTGAAAAGCAAGTGCTATATCCATCGTTATCGGAGCAGAACACATAGCGAAAAGGAATCCTCCATTATCAACATAATCCTTTATGCTCTTTGCAACCTGGTGTTTCAACTCCCATACTTTTTTATATCCGAGTTTATGGGCCATTTTTTTATTGAGTCTAACTGTCTCCTTATACCATTCTGCATTATGGTAATGGAGATAAAACTTACCGAACTGTCCGGTAAAGTCTTCGTGGTGAAGATGAAGCCAGTCGTAATCGTAGAGTTTCCCTAAAAGGATGTCTTCGTCCCATATCCTCCTGTATGGTATATCGGCATACTCCAGGACAAGGGACACGGCATCATCCCAGGGACCTTCTGTCTCGGGTATATATACAGCGATCTCAGGTGCCTTCTCCAGCTTAACCCTCTCCATATTCTCCCTCTCCACGAGTGCATAGATTTCATTTACATAATCCTCGCTGATAGAAATGATAGCAACACCTCTTTCATCTGCCTCTTCCTTAATACCCTGGAGTCCAGGGAGCAAGAAACTACCACCACGATAATTGAGTATCCATTCGGCATCAAATCCCTGTTGCAGAACCCAATAGGTTAACCCGTAGGCTCGCAAATGATCAGACTGTTCTCCATCCATCGGAACAAGAAGCCTTATTATAAGCAGGAATATCATTTTTCTACTCTACCTTAGATACTAAAAGGTGGATTTTTGGCGATCTCATCCAGAATTACCTCTATTGCCTTATCCAGTTGGGGATCCTTGCCCAGTTTATAATCCTGAGGCTTGATATCCACCTCAATATCTGGATCTGTTCCATAATTTTCTACCTCGAAACCAACATCCTTGAACCAGAATGAGAATTCTGGTTGTGTAGTAATAGTTCCATCAACAAGCCAATTCCTTGGCCAGATACCTACTACTCCACCCCAGGTTCTTTTTCCAATAAGTTTACCAAGATTCATCAACTTGAAGGCATGGCTGAAGATATCACCATCAGACCCAGCATGCTCATTGGTTACAGCAGCCAATGGTCCCCTGACCGACTCTACAGGATAGGGTTCTTTCCCCATCCAGCGGGTTTCATCATAACCCACCCTTTCCCTTGCTAATTTCTCAAGGATTAAAGAAGAGACGTGTCCACCTCCGTTATACCGAACATCCACTATTAATCCTTCATAATCCAACTCCGCAAGGAAATAACGGTGGAATTCAGCATAACCTTTGGTCCCCATATCCGGTATATGGAGATAACCAACCTTACCTCTACTCTTTGAGTGGACATAATCCCTGTTCCCGTTCACCCATTCTCTATATCTAAGGGGTCTCTCATCCCTTAATGTCTTTATGGTTACTATCCTTTCTCCTTTTCCATCTCTTCTGGCTATTGTAATCTGTATCTCTTCATTTACTTTATTCACCAATAATCTATCTGGTAGATCGTATTCACCTACTCTGTAACCATTTACATCAATTAGAAGCATTCCTTCCTTTATATTAAGGCCTGGAGCAAGAAGCGGCGGAGGATTATCCTTATCCCAGGGATCTCCTTTTAGAATTTTTTTTATCCTGTATGCATTTTTCTCTTTATCGTATTCAAAATCAGCCCCAAGGAATCCTATCTGATATTGAGGAGGAGGGCTGTAATCTCCACCCATTTCATAGGCATGTGAACTGCCCAATTCTCCCTGCAATTCCCAGATAAGGTCAGAAAACTCACTTCTCGTTGTAATTCTACTGACAAGAGGGTAGTATCTATCAGAAACCTCTTTCCAATCAATACCTTCGAAATCCTCCCTCCAGAAATAATCCCTTTGTAATCTCCATGCCTCTCTGAACATTTGCCTCCATTCTGATTCCGGATCTATGGATATCTTTACCCTATTCAGATCAATCCATCCCGATTCTCTCGATGGCTTAGTATCTTTCGGAAGTTCTTCGTCAAGATTTCTATTAGCATTTACAACCCTCAACCTATTCCCAACCCTCATAATCAATGCTCCTCCATTAGAAGAGAGCTTGAAATCAGTAATCTCCTTTGCGAATACCTTTTCCTGTTGTTTTTTGAGGTCAAAAATCCGGAGTACTTTATCGGCAGGAGGAATTTTTTCCTCCAGGAATCCTTTTTTTGTACCAATTGGAGATTTCGTATAGAAGGCTTTATTGTCACTAACTGCAATATTGTGGTATATACCCACTTCTACGGGAAAAGGAAGGATGCGATCCTCTATTCCGTCAAAGTCAATGTTTAGTTCTGCCAGACCTTCCTTCTTTTTCTTCACCTTTTCCGCTTTATCATCTTTACCAAAACCCTTAGGTTCTGGTATA
Source organism: Caldifarciminota bacterium (assembly GCA_023131835.1). GTDB lineage: Bacteria > Hydrothermota > UBA3072 > UBA3072 > UBA3072 > JAGLZA01. The sequence continues at coordinate 2,462 of JAGLZA010000113.1, read as the reverse complement.
AAAGGTGAAGAGGTTTTCTTGTTTAATGTAATTAGATAGGGACGCATTCCCCCTGGAAAACTCAATTCGAAATGCATATTATCGTAAACGGGGTCAAATACCCTATGAGATAGGAAATAGAGAAATCTTCCTTTTGGATCGAAGCATGGGTTTACATCCCAACGAACTGGATTAGTAATCTGTTTAATAACCCCACTTTCTACTTCTACTATTTTGATACCTTTTAGACTTCTATTTATTGTGGTTGAATAGGCTATCCATTTCCCATCAGGCGATGGGTCAAATCCCTCAATGGGTCCATATCTTGATCGATCCAGAATACGGATTTTTTTTTCGGATATATCAACATATATAAGTTCATGACGATGATTACTCAGAACTATACCATTTCTATTGGGTATCTTCTTGAGTTCGTAAGGTCTACCAATATCCAACCCATTTATTTTATTCTCTAATTTATTTGCTTTTATATTATATATCTCAATATACTCCTCTCCACCCTCATCACTAATCATAACAAGTCTATCTTTATCAAGAAAACGACTAAGTCTATATCTTACTCCTGAACCTTTGCCATATTGCTGAACAGAGGATTCCCAATTAGCAAGTGAGAATGCTCCTCCCCTTGCAGTAACGGTAATCTTACTACCATCTTCATTCAATTCATAATCCTCTAAGTATTTATCACACTCAACAAATTTTCTATTTCTCTGTATACAAGGACTCTTGTATTCAATATCTATTTTTCTACTTTTATTAGAAACAGTATCAAAAAGGAATATATCGGTTCCCTTGTGATAAACTACCCTTTTGCCATCAGTATAAGCATTACGGGCATAGAAATCCTTATGCTTTGTTTCCCTTCTTAAATCTTTACCAGTGGGCAAACATGAATAAATATTTCCGATTTTTTCATGATCAGAAAGGAAATATATGCGCTTTCCTATCCACATAGGGCAAGCGAGATTTCCCTTGAGTTCAATTAGGGGGTGAAATTCTCCTGAATTTGTTTCATCTATCCATAGTTCCCCTGCTGTTCCACCTTTATAGCGTTTCCATCGGGCTGGATCCCCTGTATTTCTCCCAAGAACAACTCCCTTATCGCCAAAAGATATATCCCTTGCATTACCAAACGGTAACTTACTGTATTCCCCACCATCCTTATCAATAACATAAAGGCTATAGATTCGCCTGAAAGGTTCTTTTCTATTTGAAGCAAATACTATTCTATAGTCAGGATCCCATCCTACAACATAGGTCTCTGCCCCAAGATATGTCAGCCTCTCAGCGCGTCCGCCTATAGATGGCATTATATATACTTCCGGATGTCCTTCCTCTCTACCTGTAAAGGATATAAACTTTCCGTCCGGAGAAAAGGCACACTGGGTTATTTCCCCTTTATTTGCAGTTAATCGACGTGCTATGCCTCCATCGATAGATACTTCCCATAGATCATTTTCAGATACAAAGACAATTCTATCTCCACAGATTATGGGATAGCGATAATAACCTCGTATATTTTCCTCATTCATTCTTCTCTCCTTTTTACTCTATGTAAATAATTGTATTGAATTGATTGGATTTGTCAACCAGTAAAGACACCTACCAACCCTATTTTTTGCCACAGAGGTAGTCGCTTCGCTCCAATTGAAAAATGAAGATTGTTCATCACAGAGACACAAAGGACACAGATAGTCGCTTCGCTCCATTGAAGATTGCAAAGTGAAAAATGCAAAATGGCTCTCCACCAACCCACAAGAAAAAAAACACGAAGAAGACAAAGTACACAAAAAATACATCTTAGCTGATAGCTGTTCGCTGTAAGCTGTTGGCTGTTTATGTCACGGTTCCTTCACGGTTTGAGATAGATGTAGGGGCGAACTGCGTTCGCCCTTTTGTAGGAGCGACATCCCTGTCGCGATTTTTGTAGAGGCGAGGTTTCCTCGCCCAGAAGGTCAGGGAACCTGACCCCTACATTAATTTCTTGTAGAGGCAAGATATATCTTGCCATCTTGTAGGAGCGTATTGTATACGCCCTACTCCCCGTTGCGATAATGGACCGTATCCCTTTTTTTGACAAAAAAAAGCCCGGCAGCGACCTACTCTCTCACCCTTTCAGGCAATACCATGGGCTCTGGAGGGCTTGACTTCCGTGTTCGGGATGGTAACGGGTATGACCCCTCCGATATAACTACCGAGCGATGTATTAATAATGCATTTTCTTATTTTGTCAAGGGGGGGATCGCTTCCCCTCTAATTGAGAAATAGTTAAATAGTTGAATGGATAAATAAGTTAGGATTTAGGGATTTGGATTTAGGATTTAGGGAATGGGAGTTACAACCAAATTACTCAGTAGGGGCAAGATATATCTTGCCATCTTGTAGGGATAAGGTATACCTAGTCCTCTTGGATGTCATTGCGAACTCTTCTTCTTGTTCCGCTCCGTGAAGCAATCTCGGAA
>JAGLZA010000112.1 GCA_023131835.1 Caldifarciminota bacterium | reverse complement strand
TTCTGTGCTGGGTTTCCAACCCTACGAACTCCACGAACCCATATCCCATACCACATATCACTTATCACATACCACATATAACTCCACGAACTCAATAAACTCGGTTTTTTAGCCATGGTTCCTGCACGGTTTTTTCACTCGAACCCTTGATTCTTCGACCCCTTAAACCCTTATAAAAAACTACTCCCCTATCAGTTCGATTGCAAGTGTGGACCAACCAAAGTCACGCATAGCCTTTCCTGTTTTTCCGTTAAATGGATCGTAAAATTCGCAGAAGCCGAATTCAGAAACTAATTTTAGTGTCTTTTCTCTAATTTCTTTGTAAATATCATTGTATCCATGTTTCAGTAACCCTCGAGCAAGAAACCAATTTGTATTTATCCATGTTGTCCCCCTCCAGATATAACGGGTGTTTGTAAGAGGACCGAAGGAGGATTCGTCCATTGCGACACTACAAACCGGGTAAGGAGACCAGAATTTTCCTTCATCTGTTAAATGATCTATGAGGTGAGTGTGGTGTTCGTCTGGTATATCAAGGATAAGGGGGAATAGAGAAGATATAGTCTTAACCCTCATTTTATATTCCTTTCCATCACGATGGAATAAACTAAAATATATTTTTTCATCTTCATCCCAGAATTTTTCAATGATTTTGTTCTTTATACGGTCAGCTCTCTCCCCTACTCTATCTGCCTTTTCCTTGTTAAACCGTGAGTAGAGTTTCGAAAGTGATAAAAGCCCCAGGCAGTAGATTGAATTATATGCTACATCCTCCACATCAAATATACCAGCATCAAAAATTCTTCCAAGTTCCCATTCCCATTCTTTATATTTTCTCAATGTTTCCGTAATACTTTCCTTTGTGACATCAGGATTATGCTCTGGGTTTCCAAAGGGTATATCGTATTGGGGTGACATATCCATACCTGATTCCATGGGAGTGATTATAGAAACGAGACCATCTCCATCAGGGTCTCTTTTCTCTGCAAGATAATCATAAAAACGCTCTACTCTCTGAATATTTCTCTTGACAAAATCCAGATCCCCTGTCTTTTCATATATCAGGAGTAATGAAAGACCTATCACCGGGGGTTGAATCTCTGTTGTAAAGCGTCTGCTAACCTTCTCATTTATCTCCTTTTTCCACCAAAGTTGAAATCTATCCCGCAATCTCCATTTCCAGAAGATAATGTGAGGTATAAAACCATCTCCCTGCTGAATCGAAAGGAGACTTTCAATCTCTCTTTTTGCATATTCAGGGTGCAGATTTGCCATCACAATAGAGTGAAAACATGAATCCCAGAACCACTGGTGAAAGTGAACCCTATCTGGAGAAATATAAAAATACTCTTTTCCGAGGTCCCTACTATATCCTTCTTTTATATTCCCTTTCAAGATTGAAAATGCTTTCTTTTTTAGCGACGAATAATCTCCCATTTTTCCTCCCTAAAATCTTTTTGGTTATATTACTTGAATTTATAACATTTTTCAGGTTGAAAGTCAATAAGTTTCTTCTCAGGGAATGTAGATCATCACTTATGAATCCTTCCCACCTGTGAGAGAGCCCTTGCTTTGGGCGCAAGCGCAATACGCCCCTACATTTTCGGGTTTGATGAATCAATGCCCTACAAAAACAGTGCAGGAACCGTGGCTAAAAAACTGTGTTCATTGGGTTCATGGAGTTCGTGGGGTTCGTAGGGTTATATGTGATAAGGGTTCGAGAATATTTTAGGATTTAGGATTTAGGATGTAGGATTTAGAAAGCAGAATTAATAAAATTACCTTCGGTGTTCCTTCTCTCCCCTT
>JAGLZA010000111.1 GCA_023131835.1 Caldifarciminota bacterium | reverse complement strand
CTCTGTGCCCTCAGTGTCTCTGTGGCATATATTCGGGTTTAGGATTTCGGGTTTGGAAAATTAGAATTAATTAAACTCTCTTCTGTGTTCATCTGCGTTCATCCGCGGTTAAAAATGGTGGTTTGTCAGGGTCTCCTCTGTGTCCTCTAAAACACACAAAATAAAGGGGGAGTGGTTGGGTTTTTTAGTTCTCAGTGACCTCTGTGGTTAAAAAAAGGTGGGTGGTGATGGGGGTTCCAATTCAACTATTTAACTATTTTTCAATGGAGCGAAGTGACAATTCCCTTGCGCCCTTTGCGAGAAAATTGGGGGTAATGTGTAATTATCACAGTTGACAAAACAATGGATAAATATAATATTCAGCTAAAAAAGGAGGGTCCTTTATGAAATATACAGCACAACAGTTCATTGAAATGACTGAGAGATATGGAGCACATAACTATAAACCCCTTGATGTAGTTCTCTCTAAGGGAAAAGGAGTCTGGGTCTGGGATGTTGAAGGGAACAAATATATGGATATGCTCTCTTCCTATTCTGCCCTCAATCATGGTCATTGTAACGAGAAGATTATCAGGACAATGAAGGAACAACTAAATGAACTCACCCTTACTTCTCGTGCTTTCAGGAACAATAAATTACCCCTATTCCTGAAAAAGGTCTGCGAGGTAACAGGAATGGAAATGGCTTTTCCTATGAATTCAGGTGCAGAAGCGGTTGAGACTGCGCTGAAGGCGGCAAGAAAGTGGGGACACAAGGTAAAGGGAATCCCTGATAATAAGGCTGAAATCATTGTGGCAGAGAATAACTTTCATGGAAGAACCATAACAATAATATCCTTTTCAACAGAAAAACAATATAAGGATGGGTTCGGTCCATTGACTCCTGGGTTTAAAACTGTTCCCTATGGTAAAATAGAAGCAATAAGAGGAAAGATAAATGACAATACTGCTGCTGTCTTATTGGAACCCGTTCAGGGAGAAGGAGGCATTTTAATTCCTCCTGAAGGTTATCTAAGAGAAGTCAAACAATTATGCAAAGAGAAAAATGTCCTCTTTATGCTGGACGAAATCCAGTCGGGTCTTGGACGAACAGGTAAACTCTTTGCATGGGAATGGGATGGAGCAAAACCAGATGTAATCATCCTTGGAAAAGCACTTGGAGGCGGAGTATACCCGGTATCTGTTATTGCAACATCAAGAGATATTATGGGAGTGTTTACCCCTGGAGATCATGGCTCAACATTTGGCGGAAACCCTGTTGCTGCTGTTGTCGGAGTAGCAGCCCTTGATTATATACTGGAGGAAAATCTTACAGAAAGGGCTAATAAACTCGGTAATTATTTTATGGACAAACTCAGAACCCTAAAACACCCGGCAATCAAGGAAATAAGGGGAAAAGGGTTATTGATCGGGATGGAACTTAAAGAACCTGCACGTGAATATGCCGAGAAACTACAAAAAGAGGGTATTCTCTGTAAAGAGACACATTCCATGATAATACGTTTTGCACCTCCTCTTGTTATAACAAAAGAGGAACTGGACTGGGCTTTTGAGAGAATAAAAAAAGTCTTTTCTTAATGAAAAGAAACTTGCATAAAACCTTAAGTCTTATAACCATTATAGGCTTAGCGATTGTATCGCTATCTCTAATCTTTATCTTCATCACCACCAAAAAATATATATATCAGGGATTTTTTTTTGATACCTATCTTACTGTGAAAATATATGCAAGGAATCCTTTTAAGGCAAGAGAGACTATTCAACGACTCAAAAGGGAATTTGAAAGGATAGATAACCTTCCCGTAAATGGTATAAAAAGCGGTAGATTGGACACCACTCTCATACATATCATCACTAAAGGTATGGAGATAAGCAGGATGACCGATGGCTCATTTGACCCTACTGTGGATCCCATCCTGAAGAAATGGAATTATTTCAAAGAACCAGTGATTCCTAAAAAGGAATCAATAGATTCCCTTCTTATGTTTGTGGATTACAGAAAGGTAATAATAAAAGGAGATAGTCTATACCTCCCAAAGGGAATGAGTCTATGTATTGGAGGCATTGCCAAAGGTTATATACTCAATCGGGCAAAAAACATTCTTGAGGAGATGGGTATCTCTTCCGGACTTATTGAGGCAGGAGGAGATATTGTCCTTATCGGAAAGAAAAAAGGAAAAGAGGAATGGCAGATAGGCGTTAGACATCCCAGAATGGGAGATAGAATTATCGGTACCTGTAAACTCTCAAATTGTTTTATAGCAACATCCGGTGACTATGAAAGATATTTCTTTTATGATAAAATAAGATATCATCATATCGTTAATCCATCTAATGGTTTTCCTGCAAGGGAGATACAATCGGTAACAGTAATTGGTGATAACGGAGAATTTGTTGATGGTTACTCAACCGCTCTATTTGCTATGGAACTAAATGAAGCAATAGATTTTATAAGAAAAAACCAATTGGATGCTATAATAGTGGATTCCTCAGGAATTATTCATAATTTTACAAAGACATTCAAATTAGAAGGATTATGATGAAACGAAAAGCAGACTATTATGAAGTAGTTGAAGACAATATCTTAAGATGCACTCTATGTCCCCATAAATGTGTTATACCTCCTGGTAAGGAAGGGATATGCTGGGGTAAAGAGAACGAGAATGGAATACTCTATTCCTCTAATTACGGAAAAACCACTTCTTTAGCAGTGGATCCCATTGAAAAGAAACCCCTATTCCACTTTCGCCCGGGGACAAAAATCATATCTGTGTCTCCAAATGGCTGTAATATGAAATGCCCCTACTGTCAGAATTATACCATCTCGGCAAGAAAAACTCAGACCCAATTCATAGAACCAGAAAACCTTGTAAATCTGGCCCTTCAGTATGAAACACCATCCATTGCCTTTACCTATAGTGAACCTATAATCTGGTTTGAGTATATAATGGATGTAGCCAGATTTGCAAAGCAAGAAAATATAGACCTAATTATGGTTACAAATGGTTTAATCTGTGAAGAACCCCTGATGGAACTGCTCAGGGTGATATCTGCTATGAATGTTGACCTCAAATCGATGAATGAGGATTACTACAAGAAGGTATTATCCGGGGATCTAAAGACTACCCAGAGGACTATTAGCATAGCCTCAAAGGAGATACATATAGAGGTTACCAATCTCCTTATTTTAGGGGATAACGATTCCGATGTCGAGGAATTATCTAAATGGTTATCTTCTATAGATAAAACCATTCCTTTACATATTTCAAGATATTTTCCCTATCTTGGTTATGATAGACCTCCAACACCTATATCTACATTAAAAGAAGCCTATGATACGGCAAAACAGTATCTTCACTATGTATACATAGGAAATGCTCCTATTGCAGGAGCAGAAAATACATATTGTCCGGAATGTTCAAATCTACTTATAGAAAGGAGCGGATACAGCACAACAATCGTTGGAATAAAAGAAGGGAGATGTAATAAGTGCAGTCGAAGAGTAGATATCGTCCTATAAAGATAGGCGATTGGATAATTGTACTACTCTCTCTATCCGCCATCTTTTTTATACCCAATTATAAAGGAGAAAAAATAAGGATAATAGTTGACAATGAAAGGGAGTTTATATATCCTCTTTATGAGAACAGAGAACTTGAGATTGTAGGGAGAATTGGCACAACAACAATAGTTATAGAAAATGGGAAGGTTAGCATCACTGATGCACCCTGTCCATTGAAATTGTGTATGAGGAAGGGATGGATATCAAAGAAGGGAGAACAGATAATTTGTGTGCCAAACCGAATTCTTATAAAGATTGAAGGAGAGTATCTTGATGCAATTACAGAATAGAACTGCATATATTTCATTGTTTACAGCGGCAGCTATAAGTCTTTTTGTAATAGAAACCTTTATCCCAAGGCCCGTTCCAGGAATTCGCCTGGGCCTTGCTAATATCTTTATTCTGCTCGTCCTGGTACTATTTGGATTTAAGGAAGCAATGATGGTTGGTATGTTTAAGGTGATAGCCGGCAATCTCCTCATAGGACGCTTACTAACCCCTTCCTTTATATTCTCAATATCAGGAACAATAATGAGTGTAGTAGTTATGTATCTTGCAGAAAAGTACGGAAAGAAGATTAGTTTTGTTGGAATTAGCATTCTTGGAGCTGAAGCACATACAACCACACAGGTTCTACTTGCATCAAGACTCTTCCTTGGGAATTCATCCTTTTTGTATCTTCTCTCCCCTTTCGTTATTCTATCCCTGATTACCGGCTCTATTACAGGCGTTACAGCTTACTGGTTGTATCTAATGGTTGAAAGGAGGATTAATTTTGCGTAAATTACGAAATAAGATGGGACTCACTATATTTATACTGCTTATGGGACTTCTTTTAGGGACACTTATAGGTGACCTCATGGGGTTGGTCTTGCCAGATGGAGCAGTGAAGAAGATAATGATTCACTCTATCAAAATCGGCTTCCTTCCTATTGTTATCGATCTACATATCTTTGCCTTTACCTTTGGTTTTATGCTGAAGATAAATCTGTTTGGAATCATTGGGATATTACTACTTGGATATATCCTGAAATGGCTGTATTAAGGAGCGTAATATGATATTAAGAGAAACTCAAAACGGTTTAAGAAAGCTTATCATAGCAAATGTTGCAGTATTTTTCCTTCAAATGATTTTGAGTACTGCTATTCCTTTTGTTCATTATTTTGCCCTTATTCCCCGTCTTTTTATGAAGGGTTGGGTCTGGCAAGGGGTCACCTATATGTTCCTTCATGGCGGCTTATTTCATCTATTTATAAATATGTACATCCTGTGGATGTTTGGCAGAGAACTCGAATATATGTGGGGAACAAAGGAATTTTATAAATACTACTTCATCTGTGGAGTTGGCGCTGCATTCATATACTCCCTCTTTAATATGAACTCCTATATACCCGTGGTAGGCGCCTCTGGCGCAGTATTTGGCATACTCCTCGCCTATGGAATAACCTTCCCGAGGAGAAAATTATTGATATTTCCATTCTTTATACCGTTAGAAGCAAGATACGCTGTTCTCCTATTTGGTGGAATAGAATTATTAATGCTGCTCGTTGGTGGAGGAAATATAGCACATCTTGCTCATCTTGGGGGACTTGCAGTTGGATATCTTTACCTGCGCTGGAAGAGAAGGTATCTTTATTAGGGGTATTTATCTGCATACTACCTCCCATTTTTTAACCATAGAGGACACAGAGATAGTTGCTTCGCTCCAAATGAGAAATAGTTAAATGGTTGAATGGATAAATTGGAACTCCCCTTTCCCTTCCCATTTTTAGCCACGGTTCCTGCACTGTTTGAGAAAGATTCTTTGTTGCTCCTCCACCCAACCATTTATTCGTAGATTTTGGAGTAGCAGAGCTTGCTCTGCGCTCCTCAGCGCGTTTACCCCATTAGATATGAAAT
>JAGLZA010000110.1 GCA_023131835.1 Caldifarciminota bacterium | reverse complement strand
TTCGTAGGGTGGTATGTGATATGTGGTAAGGGTTCGGTGAGTTCATAGAGTTCGTGGGGTTCGTAGGGTTCGTTCCTAATTAACTATTTAACCATTTAACTATTCAACTAATTCCTTTTGTCTCCTTTATGTTCTCTCATGAGGAATTTTTAATAAACCGTGGCTAAAAATGGGTGGAGAGGTATTTTGTATTTTGCACTCTGCAATCTTCATTTTTCAATTGGAGCGAAGCGACATGTCTTTGTGGTGAAAAATCAGTCCAATCAGTGAAAATCAGTGTCAAAAAAATGGTGGGGAGGAGGGGTAACAAAGAATTTTTCTTAAACCGTGTCATTCCGTGGCTAAAAATGGGAGGGGAAAGGTGAGTTAAAAAATCAGTGTCAAAAAAATGGGGTGGGGAGCCCGTGATAAATCGAACCCCTGTCAAAATAACAAGGATGGGCTTGACATTAATCAGGATATGCTTAACCTGAATTTGATATTTATGAGAAGAAAAAATGATAGTATATTAAAACGGATATTTGATATCATCCTTTCAGGTGTAGGACTTCTTGTTTCTTTTCCAGTATGGATTCTTTCATCCATTTCTATAATTATGGAAAATGGCGGTCCTATCTTGATCTGGCAGAATAGGGTCGGGAAGGATGGAAATATGTTTCGTGTTCTGAAATTCAGGACAATGGATAAGAATGCACATCTTGAATCACCGGTAAATCATAGTGGAAGCAGGAACGATCATATCACCTACGTAGGTAGGCTAATGAGGGCAACAGCAATGGATGAATTACCTCAATTGCTATCAATTTTTCTCGGGGATATGAGTTTTGTGGGACCAAGACCCATCCATTCCAAGGAAGCAGAAATCAGCGGTAGTATCTATGATTGTCTTGAGGATGTGCCAGATTTCGCTCTCAGAGTTTCAATGAAGCCCGGCCTCACAGGGATTGCGCAGATATATGCTAAAAAGGATATGAAAATAGAGGAAAAGATAAAATATGATTTGTTATATCTGGAGAAACAGAGTTTCTTCTTTGATATAAAACTGATCTTTCTTTCTTTTTTGGTGACATTCAGGGGAAAATGGGAAAGCAGGGATAAGAAATTGTAAGAGAGAGTCCAAAGTTCAAGGTCCAACGTCCAAAGTCGTGAGTCGAGAGTCAAAGTCAAAGAGTTGGTGAGTTAGTCAGTTAGTCGGTTCCTCCCAGACCTCCACAGGATTTAGGGGTTAGGATTTAGGGCACAACCCAGACCTTTACCAGAATAAGAAGGGCGAAGATGTCATACTGTGCAACCACCGAGCTTTTTCAGGGTTGCCTCTACAGAGGGCAAGGAAACCTCGCCTCTACAAAGAGGGCAAGATGTATCTTGTTCCTACAGGGTCGCAGAGCAAGCTCTGCCACTACAAATAATTGTAGAAGCTGTGCTCATTCCTAATAGGGCGTATGCAATACGCCCCTACGGTTCGGATTTGATGAATCAAACCCCTACAAAGAGGGCAAGATGTATCTTGTTCCTACAGGGTCGCAGAGCAAGCTCTGCCACTACAAATAATTGTAGAGGCTGTGCTCATTCCTAATAGGGTGTATGCAATACGCCCCTACGGTTCGGATTTGATGAATCAAACCCCTACAAAGAGGGCAAGATGTATCTTGCCTCTACACCCAGAGAGCGGAACAAGTTCCGCTACTCCATTTTGCGGTCTTTGCGTCTTTGCGAGAAAAATGTGGGGTGGTGTGTTGCGTTCTTCTTCTCCCTTTCTTCCTCCGGAAACACGAAAATAAAGGGGATCGTTGGATTCTACGTTTATCAGCGTTTATCTGCGTTTGAAAAGGGGGGGAGAGTTGTGCTCTTTTTTCCTTGACATAATTAAAAAAAATCGTATTTTTTCTAATGATAATCTAAATATAAGAATAAAATGGTGCAATTTTATAATGTAGTAACCTTTTCACTAATAGGTATAATAAGTGCTTTATTTATCATTAAGGATCAGAAGGAAAAACCCTATTCTCTGAATCTGATGCACTGGTTCTTCTTCTTTGTCTTCTTCTTTTTATTACCTTTACTTCAATACCTTAAGGATTGTTTCCCTATATGGCTTTCTTCCGAGGATGGGTATTACATCCTGCTGACAAACCTCTTGCTCATCTCCTGGATGGTGTTCTATGCTCTCGGATACCGCTTTAGTAAGCCTACAGGAAGTATCTTATTTAAAAAACTGAGAGTAAGAAAAAGGGGTGTTCTCGTTTCAGTTTATCTATCCTTTTTCGTTTTCATCATTTTTATATCCGTATTCGGGATTGAAAACCTCCTTATAAGAGGTTCATACAGAGATGTCCTTTCCGCCATCCATCCGCATTCCATTATGCTCTTCATTGATAAATCTTTAAGGGTTTTACCTGTCATCTCTCTTATGGGACTCCTGGCTCTAAAATTTCGATGGAAGAACAAAAGGCAGTGGTGGTTTCTTACATCTGCTCTGATTCTGATTAATCTGTTTGTTAATAATCCCATTGCTTCACCAAGATACTGGGCGGGAACCGTTGTTCTTGCTTTTATTGTTTTCTTTTTCCTGAGAAGTAAGAGAAGAAAAGGATGGCTTCTGCCTGTTCTTTTCATAGGAGTTCTTTTTGTGTTTCCAATAATTAATGTATTCAGGACAGAGACAATAAAGACAATATCAATAAAGGAACTGAAGCAGGCAACGAATTTGAATATTGCCACTGCTCAAGAGTTTGATGCATATGAGATGACGGTTCATACAGTGCAATATATAGAGAAATCCGATAATGTCTCCTATGGGAGACAGTTGCTCGGAGCATTTCTATTCTGGATTCCAAGAGACCTCTGGAAGAATAAACCAACAGGCTCCGGAGGTGTAGTTGCTCGTTTCTTTAGTTATCCCTTTTTGAATCTTTGCTGTCCACTTCCTGCTGAAGGATATATCAACTTTGGAATCTTTGGCTTAATACTATTCGCATTTTGTTTTGGATGGTTGTTAAGAATGTTCGATGAACACTATTGGATAAAAAGTAACCTCAAATCCCCGGACATTCTCCGGGTACTCTATCCATTCCTTCTTGGTTTTACATTCTATCTGATGAGAGGCGATTTTATGTCCGGTTTCTCTTACACCATAATGTTTGTGATATGGGGATTGATCTTTCTAATAAGATGAGCAGGAATATCAAGGTTCTCAATGTCCTTCTGGATGATAGGATAGGTGGAGCACAGGTTCGTATACTGTCTATAGCAAGGGATTTAAAAAAGAGGGGGGTTGAGTATCTACTAACTATGCCATATGGCAATGGCTGGAGTTTTGAATATGCGAGGAGGGAAGGAATAACCGTTTATCAATGTGGATTAGGAACCCCTCACTTTATCAGGGATATCCGATCTACTTTTGCAAATGTCCGTTATCTTATCAATTTTATTCCATCTGTTCTTTCTCTTATACGAATAATTAAAAAAGAGGATATTGATGTAGTTCATCTCAACGGGTTGTTGAGTCTTCAAGGTGCTCTGGCTGCACTCCTTACCAGGAAGAAGGTAGTATGGCATCTTTATGGAACACTCTATCCTGAATTTTTGATAAGGATTTTACGTCCCTTTATAAGGTTAACGGCAGATAGGGTTATCAATATTTCTAAAGGGACGAGAGAATATTACCTCAGGGGAACAGGCATTGCAGATATAATAATTCACGAACCCGTAGATATCAGGGTGTTTGACCCTGATGTTATCAATGAATCTCAAAGAAGTGCCTTAAAAAAAGAACTGGGTGTTGCAAAAGATGATTTTGTTATAGGCTCCGTAGGGAATATAACCTGGGTTAAAGGATATGAAAACCTGATAGAGGCTATGAGTGTCTTGAAGAAAAAGAACAACAGGATGAAGTTGCTGATAGTAGGGAAAATCCTGAAAACACAGATGGGATATTATAAGCGACTGAAGGGACTCACTTCCTCTTTTGGACTCGAAGAAAATATCTATTTCACTGGTATGAGAGAAGATATTCCAAATATCCTATCAATCATTGACCTCTTTGTTCTCCCATCCCTTGCAGAAGGAACTCCTATTTCAATATTGGAGGCAATGGCAATGGAGATTCCTGTGATAGCAAGCAGGGTTGGTGGTATTCCTGAACTCATTATTGATGGAGTGACAGGGATACTTATTAAGTCTGCAGCACCATCGGAAATAGTTGAAGCAGTTATACATTTATTTGAGAGACCATATAAGAGAAGAAATATGGGAAAAATGGCAAGAAGGGTTGTTCGGGAAGATTTTTCTCTTGAAGGTTGTGTGTTCTCTCACGAAAAACTTTATAAGAACTTCAAAAAAAGGCTTGAATTTTAACCGAACTGTGATAAGATAGTAATAGTAAGGAGGTAATATGTATTATAATCTATCAGAAGAAGAAGAGATGATAAGGGAGGTAGCAAGAACCCTTGCAGAGGAAAAGATAAAACCGCTTCGGGAAGAGATGGATAGGAAGAGTTACTTTCCACCTGAAATACGGGAAGAATTTGGAAAATCGGATCTACTCAGGGTTTTTATTCCCGAAGAATATGAAGGACTTGGTATGGGCTTTATGGGGACGGCTTTGGCCACAGAAGAGATTTCCATCGTGGATGGAGGGGTTGGAACTGCTTACTCTGCAAATGGACTTGGTGCAACGCCCATTATACTCTTTGGAAGTGAAGAGCAGAAGAGAAAATATCTCCCTCCTACTGCGTCGGGTGAGAAGTGGGCTGCCTTTGCCCTTACTGAACCTGATGCTGGTTCTGATGCCGGGAATGTTCAACTCAGAGCGGATAAAGAGGGTGATTATTATATCCTGAATGGAAACAAGGTATTCATAACCAATGGTGGTTTGGCTGATTATTATGTGGTTATTGTGGCAACGGATAGAAAGAAAGGTATAAGAGGGCTTTCTGCTGTTATTGTGGAGAAAGATACAGAAGGATTCACCTTTGGAAAGGAAGAGGATAAGATGGGAATAAGAGCAGCACCAACCAGAGAACTGGTCTTCTCTGATTGTAAGGTCCCGAGAGAGAACCTGCTTCGTAGAGAAGGTTTTGGCTTTATGATAGCGATGAAAACCTTTGACAGGACAAGAGCAGGGGTTGCAGCCCAGGCTGTAGGAATTGCGCAGGGAGCACTTACTGAAGCTATATCCTACGCTAATGTAAGAAAGCAATTTGGAAAGAGGATTGGAGAGTTTCAGGCAATTCAAATAAAACTGGCAGAGATGGCGACAAAGGTAGAGGCAGCCAGAGCCCTTACTTATCTGGCTGCACGATATATAGATTCCGGAGCCACCACTATCAGTAAGATCTCATCTCAGGCTAAACTCTTTGCTTCCGATGTGGCTATGCAGGTTACTATAGAGGCTGTCCAGGTCTTTGGCGGTTACGGATATATGAGGGATTATCCGGTTGAAAAAATGATGAGAGATGCAAAGATTACTCAGATATATGAGGGAACAAGCGAGATTCAAAAACTGGTGATTGCCAACGAACTCCTGAAAGAGGACCTCCGAAAAAAGAAATAACAGAAAATAAATGGCCGTAAAGGTAAGAAAACTCACCCAATATCTTGTCATTACTCTTGGTGCTATCCTTGTTGCCCTTGGGTTGAATCTGTTTCTGGTACCCAACAAGATAGTCGCTGGTGGGGCAAGTGGGGTGGCTACGATATTATTCCATTTATTACATTTCCCTGTTGGTGTTTCTATGCTGGTATTGAATTTTATACTCTTTTCAATTGCTTTTAAGACTCTTGGAAGGTCCTTTGGAGCAAAGAGTATATATTGTACCATAATGCTTGCTGTCTTCACTGATGTCTTTGCTTATTTCCTACCTTCGACAGGAATCAGCCAGAATCCTATACTTGTTGTCCTCTTCGGGTCTTTTTTGACAGGGACGGGTATGGGTTTGGTATTCTCGGAGGGTGCATCAACAGGTGGAACGGATATCATTGCAATGATGCTCAAAAAGATATTTCAGATGGAAATTGCCTGGGGATTGCTTGTGGTAGATGTAATCATTACCCTTATTGCCGGTTATTTCTTTGGGAAAGAAATAGGGATGTATTCGCTGCTTACAGTGATTGTGAATACCTTTACTATTAATACGGTTCTTGAGGGTGTTACCACCTCAATACAGGTGATGATTGTCTCGAAGAAGTATAATGAGATTACCGATAGGTTATTGGAAGAACTGAAAGTCGGTGCAACCCTTATCAGAGGAGAAGGAGGATATCAGGAAAAGGGGACCTGTATTATTCTTACGGTTCTCAGAAGCCGGAGGCAGTTCGTAAGAGTAAAGCAGATTGTAAGGGAAGAAGATGAAAGAGCATTCATGCTTGTATCCCATGTCAAAGAGGTTCTTGGAGAGGGATTCAAGAAACTTGAGGAAGTTTGAGAGATAACAATCTCATTCAGTTAGCAGTCATCAGTTAGTAGTCTACAGTCGATAGTTGTAAATCAAAGACAAAAAGTTCGTGGAGTTCATAGAGTTCGTGGGGTTCGTAGGGTTCATGGAGTTCGTGGGGTTGAAAAGAAATCCAAAGTCGTGAGTCGAGAGTCATGAGTCAAAAAAGCCCAACCAGCACACCTCCCCTGAGATTGCTTCACTGGGGTCGGGCAGGAAGAAGAGTTCGCAATGACAAATTGTTGAGTTTGTAGGGTGGTATGTGATATGTGATATGTGATATGTGGTAAGGGTTCATGGAGTTCGTGGAGTTCATAGAGTTCGTGGGGTTCGTAGGGTTCATGGAGTTCGTGGGGTTGAAAAGAAATCCAAAGTCCAAAAATAGTTAAATGGTTGAA
>JAGLZA010000011.1 GCA_023131835.1 Caldifarciminota bacterium | reverse complement strand
GTGGAGGTCTGGGAGGAACTGACTAACTGACCAACTCACCAACTCTTTATCTTTGTCTCTCGACTCTCGACATTGGACCCTGGACATTGGACTTCTTTTCTGTCTACCACCGAGCGTATTGAATGTTATCATTCCCTTGACTTTTTGAACAATTATAATATATTATAATATATTATAATAAAAGGAGGACATAAATGTTAAAAGAGACAAAGCTAGTAAAGATAGGAGATTCAAAGGGAGTAATAATACCTTCCGGTGTACTTAAAAAGTGTGGGATTAAGGACAAGATTGAGTTTGAGGTTCAAGGAGATAAGATAACAATAAGACCAATAAAGGGTCCCCGAAGTGAGTGGGAAAAGGCTTTCAAAGCAATGAATGAGAATGGAGATGACGAACTGATTATAGATGACACAGTTGATATAGGACAGGACTGGGAATGGAAATAAATCAATATGACATTTTTCTGGCAAATCTTGACCCCACATTGGGGCATGAGATGAAAAAAACGAGGCCTTGTGTTGTTATATCACCGAATGAGATGAATAAATACATAAAAACAGTGATAATAGCCCCTATGACAACAAAAGGGAGAATTTATCCTACAAGAATAGAAGTAGATTTTCAGAATAAACAGGGCTGGATAGTTCTGGACCAGATCAGGACTGTTGATAGAAGACGGTTGGTAGAGAGGTTAGGGGAGATAGAAAAGAAGACAGTAGAAAAGGTAAAAGAAACCCTGAAAGAAATGCTTGTGGACTGAATATGTAGGGGGTGTGGCGCTTCAAGCCGTATGCGCTTGGTTCCTGTAGGGGCATTCAATTGAACGCCCCTACTTGTTCTTGCGCAGGAGGAACGCAGAGCAAGCTCTGCCACTACGGAACCCTTGTGGTATCGCGGTTAGGAAACCGCTCCTACAATTACAAGTATTGGGGGTGGTCAGGGCCTCCGCGTCCTCTGCGGTTAATAATTTGGTGGAAGGGTTGTGTGTTCTCCTCTTCCTCCCAAATTACAAATTTAAGGGGTGGTAGTGATGGGCTTTGTGTCCTTTGTGCCTTTGTGGTGAATCTTATTTCAAACGCCAATCTCCATCACCACTGCATCATCTCCGTTCGTGTAGTAACCGGGTTCAATTTGAAGTACTCTAAAACCAAATGTTTTGTATAGGTCAAATGCTGCCTTATTATGGATACGAAGTTCCAGGAAACAGGATTCAATTGAATCATCCTTTTCCAATTCCTTTAATAGGTGATTGAGCATTTTTGTTCCGTATCTCTTTCTCCAGTGTTCCCTTGAAATAGCGATATTCATCAAATGGAATTTCTTTCCCTCTTTGCAGCCGATCATATATGATGCAAGATTCTCATCTACTGTTCCAACAATACAGCGGCATTGTTCCTTTATCAGGGTAAGATAGAATATATCTGCATCCCAGGGTTCAGGGAAGACATCCTTTTCAATATTAACAATCTCTTTTATATCCTGTGGTTTCATTGGACGGAGATTGAGTTTTGCCTGCTCTCTCTTCCTGATTGCCTCTGAGGGGGCAAGATAAAAGGGAATTGAAGGGTTGACTGTATGTTTAATTCCTTTCTTATATAAACCAAGCAGGTTACGAGCGATAGGAGGAGTAGGGGAGAGAATAGAATAGTTGTTTCCTGAAAGCAGGTCTTTGTTCGTTTCAGCCCCGGACCCCAGGAATTCAATGTTCCCTTTGAGCTCTTCCGTATAACTCAGGAGTTCATCGATTTTCATCACCCTATCAGTGAATATACACTCAATTGATTCATCTCTCTTTATAAAATGGGCTGCATATACTATTCCTTTCCTTGCATTGAGAAGTGGGATGAGGTGGCAGAAGGAATGAGATTGCGGAGCATTTATAGGGTGCGAAGTATTGATAAAGTGCGAAGTATTAGTAAAGTGCGAAGCACCTATCATTGCAAGAAAGGAGGAGTAGCCGAGGATGGGGATATCATGTGGTTCAGAGATGCCCTGAGCAGCTGCCAATCCAATGCGAAGACTTGTGAATGAGCCTGGCCCCAGGGTTATCAATATTTTTTCTATATTTGAAGGTTTGATTCCATTGGTTATTAGTTTTTGAGGTATGTCTTCTATGTATTCCAGTTCAAAGTAATTATCATCGATTGCAAGGCCACCCTTCCTTTCAGTGCAATCAATCCCTATAATCATCTGACAACTTCCCAAAATTTGGCATTGTTCCAAAATTATATGATTTAGTGTAATTTCTGGAGTTTGTACGCTCGGAGTTAGACAGATAAGACATATTATTAGTCGAGAGTCAGGAGTCGTGAGTCGAGAGTCAAAGACAAAGAGTTGGTGAGTTGGTGGGTTAGTGTGTTAGTCAGTTCCTCCCAGACCTCCACCAAAAATAAGAAGAGCGAAGATGTCATACTGTCAAACTCCGAGCTTGAGGGTACAAAGAATTAAATGATAAAAACGAGGGGGCAACTCCCGAGCATAAAGCGGTATTCCGAAAAAATGAGGGGTAGTCATCTATAATCATTTATTGTAATCTCCCGTTCTTCTTTGTTTTTAATATTTAGCAAGATATCAATCCTCTTATCTGGCAGGATACCCTTTATGCGGTCAGCCCATTCAATAACGGTTATTCCATCTCTGAGAAAATACTCTTCAAGAAGAATTATTTCCTCCTCGCTTCCTATTCTGTACAGGTCTATATGATATAACTTTAGTCTACCCTGATATGAGCGCATCAGGACGAAAGTGGGGCTCTGGATAACAGAATCAATCCCCAGTCCATGTGCTATTCCTTTAACAAAGACCGTTTTCCCTGCGCCAAGTGGACCAATAAGCGCTATGCAGGTTGGATTATCAATCCCTTTTATCAGGTCCTCAGCCAATTTCATAGTATCTTCAGCGGATCGTGTAATAGGCAACTATACCTCCTTTGAGTGTCAACAACGGGTCATAAACCTCACCAAAGATTGAAGAGAATCTTTTTCCATCACCTCCGGTAAAAATGATATTTTTGTCCTGACAGTTCAATCTATTTAATATCTCTTTGATTCCACCGATAAAAGAACCATAAGCACCGAAATATAGGCAATCTTTAGTTGAGTTTCCAATCTTTTCTTTAATCCCTGGTGTAATTTCAGGCAAATTTTTCCCTTTCCGAAGGGCTGAAAAATACCAGTTGAGTCCAGGAATGATAGCGCCACCATTAAATTCGACCAGATAAGCATTTTCATCTTCAAATGGGATTTTGGTAAACAGGTCAATGGTTATTGCACTTCCGCAATCAATAATAATTGCTGGAAGCTTATAGAATTTTGCTGCTCCAAGTCCATTTGCCAGGCGGTCTGCACCGGCAATTGATATGTAATTGTCCAGTTTTATGAGGGAGCTTGGAAAATCTAGTACAGGTATATGAAGTGTTTCCTTAATTTCCTTGTTTAGAGGTGGATTGACGGATATGATTAAGACCTCTTCTGTTCCGGAGAAGAATTCCTTAACCAATGACGGTTCATTTAACTTTTTTTCTTTTATTAATTTATATCCATCATATGTAGCACAATGAATACTTGTGTTACCTATGTCAATTATACCAATCATAAGTCATTCTTTATAAACCGTTTACCTCCCACTTCTCTTGCGAACCCCTTTATCTCGAGGAGTGCCATAACTCCTAAGAGATGCTGTGGTTTCATTTTCGCCTCATATGCCAGGGTATCAGCGGTTTTTGGATTTTGCTCTAAAAGCAGATAGACCCTTTTTTCATCCTCTGGCAGGTCATTTATCTGAGGTTGAATCTGCTCCTTTTCTAATATATCAAGTTCTGTATTTCTAATGACATCCCTATAGTCAGTGATCGGGATTGCTCCCATTTTCAGGAGTCTATTGGTCCCTTCACTTACCTTTCTCGTGACATCTCCAGGTAATGCGTATACATCCCTTCCATATTCGAGTGCCCATTTGACGGTTGAGAAAACTCCGCTCCTTAAGGGTGCTTGAATGGCAATAACCGCTTTAGATAATCCGCTTATTATCCTGTTTCTTTCCGGAAAGTGATAGGGAAGAGGAGATGAGAATGGTGGTAGTTCTGTGAGGAGTGCTCCATTCTCCATAATTTTTGGAGCAAGATTTTTATTACCAGGGGGATATATTTGGTCTATGCCCGTTCCCATAACAGCAATGGTTCTTCCCCTTGATTCCAGAGCCCCAATATGAGCCTGTGTGTCTATACCTCTTGCCATTCCGCTGACAATGACCACTCCCCGGCAGGAGAGTTTCCTTGCCATATTTCGAGCCACTGTTTTTCCGTATTCGGTAGCCTTTCGGGTTCCAATAATAGCAATAGCATTACAATCTCCTGGCAATAGTTTACCCTTACAATAAAGGATGGGTGGTGCGTCTTCAAGGTCAATCAGGTTTTTCGGATAAAGAGTGTCTTCAAATGTAAGTAGGGAAATATCCTTGTCATTTAGTACTCTGAGCTGCTTTTCTATATCCATTCCTTTGAGATCTGTTGCTTCTTTATGAGATATATCCCTTTTTTTTCGGATTTGATTGATAAAATCTTCTTCATTCAGTATATCCTTGTTATCTTTTAGTATTTTCTTCAGTCGCAATGCTTTAGTCTTGAGATTGGATAATTTTATCAGGTTGGCTATTTTTATTTCTTGAGACATAATTGTTCAAGGATATAGGATTTCAGAAGATTGGTTCCCTTATTGTATTTGACCGAGATTGGGAATATCGGATATCCAATAGGCAGATTGATTGGTCCTTCTCTCTTATCAATCTTGTTTATAGCAACGATAATTTCCTTCCGGAGAGTATTCCTGAAGTGCGAGATAACTCTGTCTTCTATATATTCAAATTGTTTCAGGAGTTCATTTTTTCCTTCATCCAGAACAACAATAAGGAATTTAGCCCTCTTTATCACTATTAGAAGATAATCCACAGTTTCGTCATCGACTGGTGGTGTATCCATAAAAGTGAAACGTTTGTATTCGTAGGTCAATGTCCAGAGGCGCGGTTCTTTAGTTGTAAAGGGATAATCTGCTATAACAGGTTTTCCTCCTGTTATGGCAGCAATTAATGAAGATTTTCCAGTATTTGCAGTACCTATTACAGCTGCATCAATAATGGGACTGTATTCAAATCTTAAGTTCTTTTTCTCTCCGTCTTTCCCGGGGGTAGCTTTTCTTGGTGCTTGATTGGTTGATGTTGCGAAATTTATATTACCCTTTCCTCCAATACCACCTTGAGCCACTATCTTCTCTTCGCCATTATTTCTTAGTTCGGCTATTATACTCCTTTCCTTTTCATTGTAAATAATAGTTCCTGCAGGGACTGGAATAATCGTATTGTTACCATTTTTACCGTGTTTCTTCTTGCTGTTGCCCGGAAAGCCATTGTTTGCCTTGATTATGTTTTGTTTGTTCAGGTGGGAAAGAGAGTGGTATTCGCTATCTGCTCTTATTATAATATTTCCTCCCTTGCCGCCATCTCCGCCATCTGGTCCACCCCTTGGTTGGTGTGGGGCATGGCGAAAACTAATCAGCCCATCTCCACCCTTTCCACCCTCTACCTCAACTGTAATAGAATAGTGATTATGCTTCATATAGTGTTTAATGTCCTCTCTGTAAAGATCATCTATTTAAGGCTTACCGATTATTTATTTTAACCCTTTTCAGGCGTTTTTTTAGTCTTATAGCCACTTCCTCTGGCACAAATTCCGAAATATCACCATCAAAATAGGCTATTTCCTTTAGTATACTGGAACTCAAGAAGATATATTTTTCATCGGGGAATAGATATATTATTTCAATACCCGGAGAGAGACGGCGGTTCATCATTCCCATCTGGAACTCGTATTCAAAATCAGAGAGAGCACGCATACCACGGATAACAGCATCTGTTTTGTGGGTTTTTATATACTCGGCGATTAATCCTTCAAAGGTATCTACATTAATATTTTCTATATCTTTTGTTGCTATTTCAATAAGTTCCTTCCTTTCTTTGGGAGTAAATAATGTATTTTTATTATAATGTTCTGCCACGAGTATAGTGACACGGTCAAATATCTTGAGGCTCCTTTCTACAATATCTATATGACCATTAGTGATAGGGTCAAAGGTCCCCGGATAGATTGCTGACTTCATTTCTTCAGGAAAAGGAGGGATGAATCTCCATATTTCTTATTTTTAATCTCCTCAAAGCCATTATAGGAAGGTTTATCATTCGTTGGATATTCTATAATTATGATGGATTCCCTTTTGAGTATATTATCAATCTTCCTCAATGTTTTCTCAATAAGACCTGTTTTATAGGGAGGATCCATAAAAACAAAATCGGCAGTCAAATCCAGTGTATTTAATGAGGATTCTACCGAACTATTTATTACAACTGCGTTTAATCCTGTTTTTTGAAGATTCTTGTTTATATATTCTACTGATTTCCTGCTCTTTTCAACCATGACAACCTGTGATGCTCCTCTTGATAGAGCTTCTACTCCTACTGCGCCAGAGCCTGCAAAGAGGTCGATAAAAGACTTATCAGCTACCTGAATAATCGAAAACAGGGCTTCTCTGACCATTCCTCTTGTTGGCCTTATATTTTTTGGCGCAAATATCTTCTGCCCTCTTGCAATTCCTCCTATAATAATCATTTGAGATGAGTTGTTATCCAGGAGACTGGTTTTTTATCCTTCATAATACTGTTTCTCCATTCTTCATCTGTTAATCTCTCTTTCATTGGATGTTTGAATTCATAATAGGAATAAGAAGCTCCGACAAAGTTCATTGGATTTCCGTTGATTCTCATTGAAACATTGATTATAAATGGATTTCCGATTGCTTCTTCAAGTACCATCCCTGTATTAGGGTCGGTATGAACATCTGCTATGAGAGGTGCTATTTTTTCTCCAAGGATCCCTTTTAATCTATTGGGGATAGATTTAACGGTTTTTATATCAGGTAATTCTCCTTCTAATTCCTTCTCGCTAATCGATATTGCTGTTTGTAGTATTGAGGCGAGTTCTCTGGTTGCTTTTTGACTATAGATATCATCCATTTTTTCTACAAATAGTAATAGGTAGCGATAAACCTCCGGGTAGGGTTCTATAATAACTTTTTTCTCTATCTTTGGCGGCATAGAGACTAATGCTGTGTAGCTCTGCTTGGCGTAAAGAATCGTTGCATGACGGAGTTCTGTCCATCCTCCTGAGGCAGTAAGCAGATTCTTATATTGATAAGCAGGGGAAACGAATTCCTTTTCTTGAATAAGTTCTTTTAGAGCAAGGAGAAAGATCTCATATATAGAATCTTCTTTAGAGAGTTTTATGCCCTTGTTCAATTGATTATGAATCTGGTGATAATTTGAATAATCAGTGTCTCCTTCTCTTTTAAGGATTTCTGACGCTGTTTTTGAACCAAGTATAGAGAAAATGTCCAATCCTCTTGGGAAGACCCTCTGAACACCAATCTCGGTGTATGCAGCGGTAAAAGGTAATTTATCTAAACTCCCGGTATATCCAAGGACATGATCATAGGTGAGAAGCTGAAGTATGTAGGAGTCAAGGATGAATCTCTGGGGCAGAAAGGAATATTTTACCTGGTCCTCTTCGCTTTTTGAAACTATTCTTCCTCTGAATCTGGACAGGGAATCGATAGGTGATGGAGTATCTTTATATTTGAGGACAAGAAGAGGTGTTATATCGTCTGTTGTTCCAACGAGTTCAGTAATTATGGAATTGATTCTTGAATAGACTGGAATGAGATTTAGCCTTTTTAGCAGATTAGCCTGGTTTAGAGCGAGGTTGTAGTATTTTCCGTTCTCGATAGGGATTTTTGGAAAGGATAACCACATCATCGCTCTGAAATAGTCTGATAATACCCTCTTTTTCGTATAGTGTCCCCTTGGTTTGAACTGTGAATAATCTACCCTTACTCCTAAAACAGGAGATTGAGCAAAGCCCGCTGTTTTCTTTATTAATTCTATTTCCTTTACGACTTTTTTGCTGGTTGGTTTGATTTCTTTGAGAAGAGCAAGAGCAACCTCAAAATATTCTTTATTGGTTCCTTTGGATTCTTTATAGAGTGGATGTAGAAGTTCCTTTAAGGAAGGTATGAGGGTTTCTATTTCTATGAGAGTAATTGTTGAATCATAAAGAGAGATAGAGGAGTGGAAGAAGAGATCTGATGTAATGATTATGTTACTTTCCCTTCTGTTCAATTGTTCATAGAGGTTGAAGAAACTTTGATGATAACTTCTTTGAAGGGTAAAGTCCTCTAATAATATCTTATTGGATTGCACACTGAATGCTATTATAATTAAAAGTATCATAATTTTATTATAACTACTCATAATTAAATGTCAATAACCTTAATCTTCAATAAAGCGAAGCGACGACGCAATCTCTATCGGAAGTTTGGGTATTTGTATTATTGGAGTAGCAGAGCTTGCTCTGCGTTTTTTTACACGAGACTTGTAGAGGCAATTTACAT
>JAGLZA010000109.1 GCA_023131835.1 Caldifarciminota bacterium | reverse complement strand
TAATCCCTTCAATCATTCTTGGGATTCCCGGCGGATACCACTCCTCTCCACACTTCAAGCACACTAACATTGGCACATCTTTAATCAGAATTCCTCCAGTATGCTCCTCTCTAAACTCAAGCCGAAGCTCTCCTCCACACCTGCAATTATAACTCATTTCGCTTTCCTCCTTGTAAATGTCTTGTCCCATTTTTCTGCCTCTGGTACATACGAAATACTGTTATTAAATAACATAAAGCTTTTCTTGGAGATAAAACAACATGTACAGGTTTTCCTTCAACAAAGGTTAAAACTAACGCACTCTCTCCACGTTGATCATCTGGATCCATCTAAAAGGTTTTTATTAAAATAAATACACCTGATTTTTGGCAAATCCGACCCTACAATAGTATCGGGATTACCAGATATCGGGCAGGACGCAACACCTGATGTGCTCTACAAACTACACATAGAAATATAATAACCGAAAAGCTTTTATATCCCCTAGTAAGAGATATAATATGAAGATAAGAGTAAGTAAGATAAAACGGGGAGAATATCTGAGAAAAAAGGGAAGAAGAGGGGGAAAATATGTGTATGGATGCGATGTGAAGAGCGGGAATTTAGCACCGAAACTTCTTCTTCTTCTCTTTCCCTTCCCAGCCCCTTCGTGGATAGCGCCGAGGAGGGCGCTTTTTGACTGAAAAATTGGCGATAAGAAAAAAATGAATGACAATAAACCTTTCTTTACAAAAGAAAGCTTTGCCAAAGAAAAAAGAGAAGGCGTTGACAAACCTTTTTGCAAGCAAAAAGCTTTACCAAAAAATGGAAGTGAAACGAGAACGAAAAGCTATGCTCTCGCAGGCATTATTGCTATTGCGCTGATAAGTGGGATAATGGTGATGCCCGCGATGGCACAGACGCCACCTGAAGAACTATGGAACAGGACATTCGGAGGAGCTGGCGATGATTATGGCTACTCCGTCCAGCAAACTGCAGACGGTGGATACATCCTCGCAGGACACACATATTCTTACGGCGCTGGTGATGCTGACTTATGGCTGATAAAAACAGATTCAAACGGGGCTGAAGAGTGGGACAGGACATTTGGAGGTGCAGAGGCAGACCTCCTCGATCGCGGCTCTGTCCGGCAGACCTCTGATGGCGGTTACATCATCACAGGATACACGCGTTCATACGGCGCTGGTGATTACGATACATGGTTGATAAAGACTGATTCTGATGGGAAAGAAGAGTGGGACAGAACGTTCGGTGGAACTGGTCTTGATTGGGGTCATTCAGTTCAGCAGACTTCTGATGGGGGGTACATCATCGCAGGACGGACAGACCCTTATGCTGGTGCACGTGCGGATGCATGGCTAATAAAAACCGATTTAAATGGGGTAGAAGAGTGGAACAGGACGTTTGGAACTGATGCCTGCGAGTATGCCGCTTCCGTTCAGCAAACTTCTGATGGTGGATACATCATTGCAGGACGAACAAGCTCTTACGGCGCTGAAGTGGTTGACGCATGGCTCATACGGACAGATTCAAATGGGATAGAAGAGTGGAACAGGACGTTCGGTGGTCCATATTATGATTATGGCTACTCAGTCCAGCAGACGACAGATGGCGGGTATATCCTGGCAGGGAGCACAAATAATCGGCAGGATGTGTGGCTGATAAAGACGGATCCAGAAGGAATAGAGGAATGGAACAGTATTTTTGGCGGAGCCGCCATGGATGAAGGTTATTCTGTCAATCAGGCCAAGGATGGCGGGTACATTATAGCAGGGTATACGGGGTCTTACGGCGCTGGTTCGGCTGACTTCTGGATTATAAAGACAGACGTGTATGGGAATGAACAGTGGAACGTGACCTTTGGAGGAACAGGCTTGGAGAAATGCTATTCGGCCCAGCAGACTTCTGATGGAGGATACATTGTAGCAGGCTACACAAACTCTTTCGGCGCCGGCTATACCGACGTGTGGGTGGTGGCATATGATGAGCCGAAGCCCGACCTGGTAGTAGAGAAGTCGGTGGAA
>JAGLZA010000108.1 GCA_023131835.1 Caldifarciminota bacterium | reverse complement strand
AGGTACTCTTACATACGATGTATCAAAGGTTCATCGTCCTCTTACCATGGTAAGTGCCCCGGCATGGACAACCCTTGCAAGCGGCTTAACGGTTCTTACATTCGATGGAGCTTTGGACTATATATGGGGAACTGCGGCTACTACTGGAGACTTAAACTTCACTACTGGAGATTACAGTTTAGGAGGATGGTTATATTTTGCAACTGGTGGAGCTGATGATAAAACTCCATTGGCACGATTCCTTGTAGATTCTATGGGATGGGAACTATATCACTACACAAACGAGATATTGACATTACGACACCACCATTCTTTAGGAGCAACAACCAGAACAGCTTGCTATTCAGGAGGTTGGACTTTTGGTGACTGGTGGTTTATGGGTGTCTCACGAAGTGGAGCATCCGCTACGTTCTATCGGAATGGTGAAGCTGTAACTACAACCTGCTCAGCTGGTGGACTGATTGATCCTGAAACATGTGATCAAAACTTTTTCGTTGGAAATGACACCACAGGCATAAACCTTTTTAAGGGTATGCCATGGCGACCAAGAATATGGGGGAGAGAACTCTCATCAACCGACTGGCTACAGATGTTCGAGTCTGAACGCCACTGGTTCGGGGTGTGAAAATGATAGACGAGATAGGTAGACTGGGTGCGATCCCGACAACAGCCATGCGAGGCACAGACAATGCCGCACTTGCGGCGGACTGGACAGCAGCTCTCGCAACCATCCTCGGAAACTTCTCTGCAGCACGAATCGGGTATCTTGATGAGCTTGCTGCTGCGAACCTTCCTACTGACATTGCCGCAATCCCGACCGTAATGGTAGGTACAAACAGTGCCGCACTTGCGGCGAACTGGACAGCAGGTCTCGCAACCATCCTCGGAAACTTCTCTGCAGCACGAATCGGGTATCTTGATGAGCTTGCTGCTGCGAACCTTCCTACTGATGTTGATGCGGTCAAGGCAAAGACCGATTTGTTAAACTCCGCATCCGGAACTTCCACACTCAACGATGCGAACGTATCAGACACCATCGTCCCGTCATCGCTTCCTACGAAGATGCATGTGATCTTCGACATCTCAACCATAATTGTTGCTGCAGACGACTTCACTCTCGAAGTCAAGGTAGGTGCTGCCGCATCAGAGCGTGTGGTTGCGTACTACAAGATCACGAGCGATGGATCAGACACGACAATCGACAAGGGATCAGGCACGGGTGCTGTGGTGAAGCAGAGACGCATCGACATCAGCGATATCATGGTGTACACTGGCGAACAGGTGCTGCTGAACTACACCAAGTCATCTGTGACTGACCGGAACGTGCTGTATCGATATGTCTGCGGGGTGTGAGGGATGGTGCAGGATAACATCCCTGCCGCTGGGTACACGCTGCTTTCAGAACTCGACGACCTGACGTGGGACAGTTACCCGGCAGTGGCGGATTTAGCAACTGCAATGAATTCAAAATCTGTAGCGAATGGTGCTACACTTATAGGAACGTTTGATGTCAATGCCATCCTTGTTCATGCAAATATCACAGATAGTAAAGCACAGGAAGTTCTAAATGGAACGGCATACGCTACAATCGACTTGACACATCTCGCATCTATTCTGTATGCATGGCATGATGACTGGGCTGACAACAAACTAACATCACGAGATAATCGAGCAACAACTGCCGCATCCATTTTGGGGGCAAACGAGTTTGCACAGAAGTTTAGACCAGAGTGGACAGTTCAATCGGGAACGTGGAATGCTGATGCAGGATATGTCACTAAGACGAATGGGACAGCACATGATCATCTTTCTACACCTTCTACCTTTGCAGTAGGTACATGGGAATGCGATTTTAAATTGGATGTTGATAATAGTTATATACGTATTGTTATAATGAACAATGAATCAGTAGTCTCAGCAACATCCGATGGATATTACGTATATGCTCACGGCAGTTCTAATTTTTATCGTTTTGATAAACGTATCAACAATGTCAGTACAACTATTATCAATGGCGGTGCTTGGGCTAACCACACTACACAACAGACCACAAAGGTCACACGAAACATTAGTGGTGATTTTGAACTGTTTTTAGAAGGTGTGAGTGAGGGAACTGTTACAGATACCGATGCCACCACGTCTTTATACATAATCTTGTGGCATACATACGTAAATTGCAGAACAGACAATTTGAAGGTGTACTAAAAATGAAAATATGGATAAGAACTAAAATAGTAGGAGCGGGAACAGAAGAAGATGCAAGAAGTCCTTATATAGCTAATCAGAATGTTCCCTCATCAATGATGGAACTGCTGAACGATGAATGCCTATGCCGAGTAGCGGGCACAGCAGTACAAATAGCCACGATCCTCGTAGACACATCGATAACCGAGCAGACAGACGAGCAAGCCGAAAGCACGATCCACACGAAGCACCCTGACAGCAATCTCGAAAACCTCGACATCGCCGATCCCGAAATAGATACAATCGCCGAATCGCAGGGACTCGACCCACACAGCAGGGCGGACATCCAGACCGCATCACGAGGCAATCAACTCCTGCAAGATCAGGAGAACTACTTGCTGGCAATGATCAGCGCAAAAAAAGGCAAGTCGAAGAAGTTTTGGGACGATGAAGCTGGCAAATCCGGCAAGTATCTAAACGGCATCGACATCGAGAACGCCATCCTTGACGGCAAAGGCGCAGCACATGAGTTCATGCTGTCGAGGTTGCGATGAACCGGCTTGACCGGTGACCAAATTCACACCCGAGCTGTCGCCTCGCGGTACTTGATGCCCGCCATCCTGAACATGTCGTGCTCTGTCCGGACGGGCACCGAGCTCCCCTTCTTGAGAACTGATCCCGAGTCCATTTTGTACCCCGCAACCTTGAGCTTCGTCACAAGGATCTTCGAGAGGTCAGCCGGTCCTGTGCGGAGCGCAAGGATGTAGCCCCAGTTCCGCTTCGATGCCGTGTAGACCTCGACCTGGATGCTTTCGCAGACACCGAACCTGACCATCTTCTGTCCCTGCTTGCCGCCGACCGTCACATCATACGTCTTCCGGATGTGACTGAAGAGCAGGTTCTTCCCGGTCGGCTGCATGGTCATGAAGAGATCCGGCTGCATCTCGAATCTCGGGATCGCCACGAACTCGATGTCGTGGAGATCGTAAGTCTTCCCTCGCCTGACACTGCCGGCGATGACTATGCGGTCGCAATATGGGCTAAGCTCATCTTTGACTTGCTTTGCGATCTTTCTGGCGGTTGACAACTTCATGATCGCTAATGATATAGGTGCTAATAAAATATAAATGTTTCTCCGCGACACATAACTACATACATACATACATATAGAGATAGAAAGCCTTTTATCTATCTATGTATGTATGTATGTATGTATGTGTCGCGGAGAAAGTGATATATTTAAAT
>JAGLZA010000107.1 GCA_023131835.1 Caldifarciminota bacterium | reverse complement strand
TAAGCAAAGACAAAATCTCCGGTCTGCCCTGTTGCTGAGAACCAGTTCATCTTCGTTACGCCGTTTGTGTTGTTAATTCCTACCGTTATACTACCAAGGTCTCCGGCGGATACACTATCAACAATTACCACATCTTTGTCATAGAACAGCCAGATGTTGGCAGTGGCTAAATCAGTCACATCTATGATGTTGACAGGCACCGTGACCGTTTCCCCCGGATCTGCAGTTGCGTTTTGAATTGACACAATTGTCGGCTGTGCAACTACTGGTGAAATACATACCGTCACTCCTACTAGTACGACTGCAGAGAATAGTAGTCCTGCAAGTATTTTTTTATGCACTCTATTTTTTTTCATTTTTCACCTCCTATTTCTTTTTAACCTCTTATTTCTTTTTAAAGGTATCTATATATAGATAACCTTTTTTTCTTACTTTTTTTCTTTCTTTTTTTCTTACTTTTTTTCTTTCAAAAAAGTATAAAAAGGTGACATTAAATGAGATAATATCACCTTACGTTTTTTATTTGTTTACGAATCTACTGGCGGTAGCATATCAGCGTCCGGACCGGCTTCCCATAACGGCTTGAATAGTACTCCGAGGGATCCATCGGGGTCTGCTTTCCATTGTGCAATGTGCATAGCATCTGCCATAGTTACGTCACCTTCGTCTGTAGTATCTGCACACTTTAATTGACTCGCATTAAGACTTCTTACGCCTGCTTTATATTGTGCGATGAACATCGCATCAGCCATGGTTACATGCATATCCATCGTGACATCACCTTCCATCAATTGTGGTCCCACAGTAAACGTTCCATCCTCAACAGTATGGTTGATTGGGTTATTGCTTGTATCAGCCAATTCCTTAACATCAAGATCCAATGGACTTGTCTCTCCTATATTACCAACCGCATGCAGTGTGACATAAGCAAATACGAAATCTCCTGTCTTTCCAGTTGCTGAGAACCAGTTCATCTTTGTTACGCCTGCCACGTTATCAATGCTATATGTTATCGATCCCATGTCCCCATCAGATACATCAGTAACATTTACGACTTCACTGCCTTCATAAGATAGCCAGATATTTGCTGCGCCTAAATCGGTGACGTTCGTGATGCGAATTGGTACTGTAGTCGTATTACATGGAGCTGCACCAGCATCATCGATAGATACCACTGTGCCTGTGGGTACTGTAATCACATTCACTTCAATCGTTCCATCTTTATTTCCACCGTTCGATGTAATTGAAATGGTGCCTGTGTGCCCTCCAGGGCTTAATCCGGTAGTATCAATTGTAACTGTCACATGGTCTGTTTCAGTTGTTGTAGAACCACTTGATGGGTTTACCGTTATCCATGGCTGATCATCGCTTATGCTCCAAGTCAGCGTGCCGGCACCGCAATTTTTAATATCGAAAGTCCAAGTTCTTGTTTGTCCCTCTGGAACGTCACCAAAGACATGAGATGGCGGATCTGGAGTTGTGCACAGTTCTGGCTCATCAGAATCAGGATCCATCACTGCTCTGATCATAAAGTCAATGTCGATAAAAGGACCTATCCATTCTTCTTCGTCAGGATCATACAAAAAGCTACGAACATTTATTGGCTCATCCAAATCAAACCCCAAGTATGGCCCAGGTTCATTCTCTATCCAATAGATGGCAATGACAAAATCTTCATCCTCTGGTACTGTAATTCCAAAGCCGCTAACATCCACATCATGCCAGCCAGTTTTTGTTGGTGTTGTTGTACCTGAAGCTATCACACTACCCGGTTTGGTTCCTGTCCATGTAAGTACCTTCCATTTGAATGTTGCACCAAGGCCGTCAGGTATATAAAATATGGCAGTTTTGAGCTTTGTCATTGAGCTTGGGCATTTGTTTGTAAAGTGAACTGCCAAACCAACATCTGGGTTCATCCAATATGCACCATCCCATTCATCATCGTCGTATATTATTGTACACCCTGTTGTTGCTTTGCTTTCAACTTCAGACTCTATAAATTCCATCCTTGTGTCTTTGAATATGGTATGAACTTCCAGGTTTGCTATATCATTCAACGTTATATTTTCATTAGCTACTGCAACACCGAAAACGCCGCCTATCAATAGCAAGACTATAAGCAAAAGATTTACCACTTTTTTCATATTCTTGTTTTCACTTACATATAAAAAATAAGAAAGGGAATATTATTAAACAATATCCCCATATCCCAACATTTTTTTATTTACGTGTCCACTGGTTCTAACATATCATCATCTGCAGGGGACTCCCACAATGGTTTATATAGTACACCTAACGTCCCATCGGGATCTGCTTTCCATTGCGCAATGTGCATAGCATCTGCCATGGTTACGTCACCTTCGTCTGTAGTATCTGCACACTTGAGTTGACTCGCATTAAGGCTTCTTATGCCTGCTTTATATTGTGCGATGAACATCGCATCAGCCATTGTTACATGCATATCCATCGTGACATCGCCTTCCATGAGTTCTATCGCACTCTTCACCGTCACAACCATCGTCTTGCTCACGTTCATGTTACCCGCGGTATCATTTGCATATACTTTGTAGGTGTAGTTCCTATTTGCCAAGTCCGTCATGGTATAATTGAATTTGCCTTTATCCGCGG
>JAGLZA010000106.1 GCA_023131835.1 Caldifarciminota bacterium | reverse complement strand
AATCTTTCCAGCGAGCTTGGATTTTCAAAAGAGCATCGTAATCTTAACATCACCCGGATCGGTTTTGTGGCCAGTGAGATAACCAAAAACGGTGGAATAGCTATTTGCGCTCCTATCGCGCCTTACGAGGAATCCAGAAGACAAGTTCGAGAATTAATAGGCCAATGCGGTGGTTTTATCGAGGTGTACGTCTCCACTCCCCTTGAGGTCTGTATGCAAAGGGATAGGAAAGGGATATATGCCAAGGCCAGAGCCGGAAAGATTAAAGGATTTACCGGTGTGGATGATCCCTACATATCTCCCTCAAGTCCGGAAATCATCATCGATACAACGGAAATGAGCCCGGAGGAGGCCGCTCAAGAGGTTTCGCTCTACCTTGTGGAGCAAGGTTACCTTAAATGAGAGACCAGTAATCACATAGATCATAGCTGATAGCTCATAGCTGATAAGCAACCAGCAACGAGCAACGAGCAACTCAACAAACCCAATAACTCATTCCGGCTGATAAAATGATCCAGGTTATCAATAATATCATATCGTTTCGCGAGTTACTCGCCGTACTCGCCTGGAAGAACA
Source organism: Caldifarciminota bacterium (assembly GCA_023131835.1). GTDB lineage: Bacteria > Hydrothermota > UBA3072 > UBA3072 > UBA3072 > JAGLZA01. The sequence continues at coordinate 599 of JAGLZA010000106.1, read as the reverse complement.
TAGTGGTTCGTTACAAGGAAAAGAAAGTCTTCAATGTGAAAGATTTGTTCAATAGAATTGATTCTGCCTTATTCGTGTAAATTCCTGTCTGCGTGCGGACACGCACAGGCAGGCGTGTTCATTCGTGGCTCACTACACGCTAATCCCTCAATCCCTAAATGGATCTGTTATGCCAATAATCGAAGTAAATAATGTAACCAAAGAATATCGCTTCGGGCATATGAAGAGCCTCAAGCAGACCGTGCTAAAGGCATTCGACCGGCTGCGTGGCAGGCTGACACCGAAGCAAGAAGGGATGGGACAAGCCCACCACGCAGGAGTCAAGAGCAGATTTGACCCCTTTTTCCTCTTTATAATCGTTGGAGTCTTCATTCCTTCAATATTATACCCTTTTACATCTATAACAACCTCAGCAACATTAGCAAAAGTGGCTTTTGCCATGAATGGTGTTTCTTATGACACGAGTCTACAAGATCTTGAAATTGTTCTTATAAAAGGAGAATGGAAGAAGGATAGTAAAAATGGCGGTGGTCATTATGAAGGTAGGCTTGCTCTCCCCTACAAATATACTATGGCATTTGGCATACTGCTTTCTTTCA
>JAGLZA010000105.1 GCA_023131835.1 Caldifarciminota bacterium | reverse complement strand
TGAATGCAATTGAAAAGTTTAACAAAATCTTTCAAGCTGCAACCGCTGTTAGCATGCAAAACATTGATGTATTTCTGGTTACGCTTGGGGTGATGTTCAGGGATGAGAATACAATAATCAGAGTAAAAGTGTATAGAAGGATGGTTGAGAAAAACACACCATTGTTTTCATCGATTATTGAACAAGGAATCAAGGAAGGTGTGTTCAACAACCCTTATCCTAGGGATGCAGCTGAACTGCTGATGCAGATAGGCGTAACCCTGGATGAAACGATATGCAAGTTGATACTTCATGAGGACGAAACACTGGAACACCTTGCAAAGATCATGGCGCAGAAGATCAAGCTGTATCAGGATGCAATGGAGCGCGTACTTGGTGCTCCTCAAGGTTCTTTACAGGTTTATATTCCTGAAGATTATGAAGAGATGGTTAAATTGTTTTACGAAAAATCGCGAGAAGAGGAGGATGTATGAATAGATTATTAAGTAGTACTAAGATTTCGTTAAGTATCATTCTATTGTTCGTTAGTGGTGCGCAACTCTACGCACAGGACGACATGACTGCAGATAAAATTATACAAACCATGACAGAAACCATGAATCCTGAACAATCGAAAGGAAAAATGAAGATGATTATTATGACAACTTCAGGCCAGGAACGAACCTTTGTATACGAGACATTTTCGAAAAACAAAGGAGAGAAGAGTTTAATAAAATACTTAAAACCCCGGCGAGTAAAAGACCAGGCAATATTAATGCTAAACAATGCCAACGATATCTGGATATACTTTCCACGTACTAAACGGGTGCGTAAACTTGCTTCCCACGCAAAAAAACAAAAAGTCGAAGGCAGTGATTTCTCTTATGAAGATATGGGAGCGTCCAACGAATTTATTGATGAATATGATGCAGTCCTGCACAATGATGAAAAGAAGCAAAAAAAAGTATGTTACAAGATGGAGTTGACACGCAAGCCTGAGAGCTCTGCAAGCTACTCTAAAATTGTTATGTGGGTGGATAAAGAGACATTCGTGCCACTGGTTATTGATTACTTTCACACCGATGACCCCAAACTCTGGGAAAAGCAACTCATATTAAGCAATATTCAACTCATAGATGATATCTACACACCCATGAATTTTGTAATGTACAATAAACTTGATAATACACAAACGAGTATGGAAATTACAGAGGTTACCTATCAGGTCAATTTGCCTGATGATTTATTTACAGAAATGGGGATGCAAAAATGAACAGGTTTTGTATTGTAATCTTTATCTGTACATTGACAATTGCGCACATATCTGCTCAGGAACTGGATATCTATGGATATTTTGAACCTCAGTATATGGGTATATATAAAAATAGCAATTACTATCAAACCCATACCAACAAGTTAAGAGTTGCCCTGAAAAGTAATGTAATCGAGAATACTGAATTTGGCGCAAACGTCATCCATTTACTCTATTTTGGAAAAAAGAGTTGGAATATACTCGACTTCTTGCCTGACCGGATACAGATTGTGATCCCTGAAGAAATGTATTCATTGTTCCAATTCACATATAAAGACAGTTTCTTCCTTGACAATGCATACGTGCGCCTTTCCAGTAGCCGTTTTGCTCTTATGGTGGGCAAACAACAAATATCTCTGGGCACAGGTTATTTTTCTAACCCAATCGATGTATTTAATATTAAAAATGCACTTGACCCCACATATGAGCAATCAGGACACAATGCAATCCGTATGGACCTATTCTTGAGTCAAAGATTGAGTATAATGGTAATATACTCACCGCTTGAGATGGACTGGCAAAATTCAGGTAAACTGGTGCGCTTGAAAGCAGGTATCGGTCACTTTGATGTCTCCATAACCGGAAATGAAATACAATACGTCTCTACAGACTTCTACACATTCCAAATTTTCCAGCAGCAGCGTAGGCTTCTTGGCCTGGATTTTGTAGGTGAGCTCATCCATTGTGGTGTTTGGGGAGAAGGTGCCTATAACTTCATGGAAAATGATGACGATTTCTACGAGTTCATCATCGGCGCAGACTATACATTTGAGTCAGGCTTATACACAATGCTGGAATATCATCACAATTCACAGACAAAGTCAGATTATCTGGAGTATGACCTCAATGATTGGATGCACTTATTTACCGGTGAGACAAAGACTATCTCTCGTGATCAGGTGTATGGATTTATCCGGTATCCATTAACTGACCTTATGAGTATTGGTGGTTCAATCATCGTGAGTGTCTCAGATAAAAGTGTAGCCTTTGTACCAATGGTAAACTACAGTCTTTTTGAAAACGTTGACCTCATGCTAATGGGTAATTTCTACATAGGTGATGAGGGAAAAACCTTTAGCAGTTTAT
>JAGLZA010000104.1 GCA_023131835.1 Caldifarciminota bacterium | reverse complement strand
ATTGAATCATGAGAGAAAAAATATTAAAAAAATGGGCACACTTTGCTGCAACCCACCCCTGGTGGGTGATTGCAGGATTACTTGTTGTAACAGTGCTCGCTACTATTTCAGCATCACAGATAAAAATGGATATGCGTTGGTCAGACCTGCTTCCAATGGGTGATCCTATGGCACAAGAATTCGATAGAATCTTGAAGGAATATAAAAGTGCATCTACCATTCACATTGTAGTACAAGGACAAGAACATGGGATGAAGCAGTTTGCTGAAGCAGTTGTTCTTCAAATAGAAAAACTCACAGAATATGTAGATCGCGTGGACTACAAACTTGATATGGAATTCTTTGCTGAGCATGGATTCATGCTGGCCAAGGCGCAAGATCTAGAAAGAACCAAAGACATGTTCACGGATCTGAACCTTCTACCGCTTTTGACACATATCAATGACAATTTCGAAGAAGAGTACGTTGAAAGTGAGGAGGCACTCAGCACAAAAGAAAAAGAGGACGATGCGGTGCGTTCTCTCGATGGTTTTCACTTATGGCTCAAGGCAATGGATACATTTATCAGCCAGCCTGATCAAGCAACCCCTACACTTGCTGAATCAGCAGTGAATAACCTTCTTTATGGTGACCCCTATTTCATATCTCAGGATAAGCGTGTTCTGCTGATTGCAATTAAACCTACGTTCAATGCCATGGATATAGATAAAGATATTGCATCAACAATCGCACTCCAGGAAATTCTGGATAAAACCTTATCAGATTTTCCTGAAGTCAAGGCAGGACTCACTGGTATGATCCCCTTACAGAAAGATGAAATGGAACATACAACCAGTAGTATGAAGATAAGTTCTGTGGTAGCATTAGTATTAGTATTAGTTCTATTCATAATGACATTCCGCATGTGGAGTACACCGATACTCGCTGGACTCAACCTTGTTATTGCTATTATAATCGCTGCTGGCATCGTAGGAATTATCCTGGGACGTCTTAACCTCATGACTTCCATGTTTGCGGTCATCCTTATCGGACTTGGTATAGATTACTCTATTCACATTATTTCTATATATACAGAACGGCGCGCTATTGATAAAGATGCTGTCAAAGCTATGGAACAGACATTGTTGCGTTCTGGCCCTGGAATCATCACTGGTGCTCTAACTACTGCAGCTGCCTTCTTTGCATTAGCTATTTCTGTCACTCAGGGTATAAAAGAGATGGGCATAGTACTTGGTATTGGTATTATCTCAGCAATGATTACCACCTTAGCTGGATTACCAGCAATACTTGTAGCACGTGAGAGAGTTGTCTCAAGGGTAAGCCGAAAACCCATTAAGCCACAACACGTTGAATTTGGCTTTCTTGAAAACTTTGGTAAGAATGTAATGCGTCGACCACTTTTATTCTTGATTATCGCAGTAGGACTTACTGCGTTTTTCCTGTTTCAGGCATTGCATGTGAAATTCGATTACGATATGTACAATATGGAACCCAAAGGATTAACAACTATAGCACTGCAGGATACGATTATCCAGGCCTTTGATCTGAGTCCTGATTTTGCCATGGTTACGACAAGCTCTATAGAAGAATCATGGGAAATTGCTGAAAAGGCAAAAGAGATGCCTTCTTTTAGCATAGTTGAAAACATCGGTGATTATTGCCCACCTGAAGAGAAACAGCTGAAACGTCGCCCACATATGGAAGATATCCGAAATTCACTCATGTCAAACAAAAAACAGCTACTTCTCACTCGCCAGAATATTGATAAACTGATTGAACAATTGGAAAGGCTGGATATGAATATCTATGAACTCTCGCAGCTGGCATTTATAGGTGGCCAGGACAAAGTCGACGGGAAGTGCAAGAGTATTATTGGTGACCCGGAAGACGAAACTGCTGAAAGTTTTATCCTTAATCTCGCCGAGAAAATTAAACAGAATCCAGAAAAAGCAATTCGTCAGCTTAATGAATTCCAGAAATTTTACGAACCACAGCTTCGAACAAAGATATACAATATGGCGAATCCAGAATTCATCACCCTCGAAACCCTGCCTGTACATATCAAAGAACGTTACATCAATGATGCTGGTGATACATATCTTGTTACCATCTATCCCAGAGAACACATATGGGATTTCGAAGTACTCAGACGCTTCAATGCTCAGTTAGAACGAATCAGCCCCAGGATCACTGGTAATCCGCCTATGTTCTTACGGCTGATTGATTATATTGGAAGAGACGGTTTACGGGCAACCATACTCACTATCTTCATTGTCATAGTATTACTCTGGATTGATTTCCGGAGTTTGCGTATGGCACTCTTAGGAATAATTCCTTTGCTCGCTGGTGGTATCTGGATGATGGGACTTATGAAAACATTCGGGATGATGTTTAATTTCATAAACGTGATGGGTATTCCCATGATAGTAGGAATTGGTATTGATTATGGCGTGCATCTTCTCCACCGCTACAGGTTTGAGGGTATGAATATGACACCTACTGTATTAAAGAGTACTGGCAAGGCAATACTGCTAACTTCTCTCACTACAATGGCAGGTTTTGGTTCACTACTGATTTCGACATATCGTGGATTTGCGAGCCTTGGAATGCTCCTTGCAATCGGTGTTGCAGCTTGCTTCCTGACAACTGTACTGTTCCTACCGGCAATCATCAATCTTGGACAGCGAAAAAATACCCCCAACCTTGACTTTTGATTGTTTTTACTAATACTCTTAAATAAATAGGAATAAAGAATGGTTTATGAGAATATAAGTGAACGCAACTATAAATTTGAAAAAGGGGGGAATATGCGACGTTCAATTTTGTTAGTTTTAATCTTACTCTCAGTTCTTTTTTCACCACAAATCAGTACTGCACACAAGTTTATGTTGGGCGGTGGTGCTGGTTTCGTTATGAAAAATACTAATGCAGAAGGTGGAATTAGTTATGGAGGATGTCTTACTTATCAGATGGATAATATGTTCGGTTTCAAAACCTCAGTGGGACGTTATAGTTCACAAACCATAGTCAAGAGACTTCAGCAGGGGGGTTATTCAAGACTTTCTGATGGTGATTATTCTCTCTTATGGATCGAAGAAAGCATAATTATAAGAAAAGAAAGACAAGGGGTACAACCTTACATAGGAGGAGGAGCAGGATATTATATAACAGAGCACGGACTGAGTTCAGAGGCTAAAACCTGGCTTGCGGGTTATCATTATGAACTGGTAGAAGATATTGATGATATTTTCAGTATGCATCTAAGAATTGGTCTCAATATAGCAGCATCTCCTCAGGTCTCTGTTAGTGTGGACTATAAATATGCTTTCGTGAATCCAGTGCTTAAAGCAACACTTACTGATTTGATAACCTCTGAAAAGTATTATATAAACGAAGAGATTGATCTTGGAGTTAAGGGCTTTAGCGTTGATCTAAGTCTGGTTTTTTAAGTAGACACATTGGATTACAAACTACGACCACCGACTAAAAATAAAAGTAGGTGCGTTTAAGAAAAGATAGGGAATGAGAATAAGACTGGTTTTTTATTCCCCGGCAAGTATATACAAACCTGGATATAAGATATAGAAGGAGGGAAAAATGAAAGCAATGGTCCTAAAGCGTGCAGGTGAACCTCTTGAGTTGCGCAATCTTCCTGTCCCAAAACCTGAAAAAGGGCAGATTCTGCTCAAAGTCAAAGCCTGCGGAGTCTGCAGAACCGACTTACATGTGTACGATGGAGACCTAAAAGAACCGAAACTACCACTCATCCTGGGACATGAAATCGTTGGGATTATCACCGAGCTTGGAGAGGGAGTTGAGGGACTGTCGATAGGACAGCGCATCGGGGTACCGTGGTTGGGTAAGACCTGCGGTTCGTGTTCTTACTGTTCATCAGGTCGTGAAAATCTATGTGATAAGGCTCTTTTTACAGGTTATCAGATCGATGGCGGATATGCAGAGTACACGCTGGCTGACCAGCGCTATTGTTTCCCGATTCCTGAAATGTATTCGGATGCAGAGGCAGCTCCTTTGCTCTGCGCAGGTCTTATCGGATATCGCTCACTTCGTATGGCAGGTGATTCAAAGCGAATCGGTCTCTATGGTTTTGGTGCGGCTGCTCATATCGTTGCGCAGGTTGCCCGTTATCAGGGAAGAGAAGTGTATGCGTTTACGCGTCCGGATGATGATGAAGGACAAGACTTTGCAAGGAGGTTGGGTGCGGTCTGGGCTGGCGATTCTTTGACTCTACCGCCTGAACCACTCGATGCCGCAATCATCTTTGCTCCTGTTGGCTCCCTTGTTCCTATGTCACTAAAGGCAGTAGTCAAAGGGGGCATCGTGGTCTGCGCTGGTATTCATATGAGCGAAATCCCATCATTTTCTTATGACATACTCTGGGGGGAGCGCGTCGTTAAGTCGGTTGCAAATCTTACCCGTAAGGACGGATTGGAGTTCTTCATAGTTGCTCCGAGGGTCCCGGTTCGAGCCGAGATAACAACCTTTACTCTCAAGGAAGCGAATGAGGCATTAGAACGATTGAGGAACGGACAGATCCAGGGTGCGGCAGTTCTCGTAATGACAGAATAAGTTAGATGTGTAAATGCACCCCCAGAATAACTTGACTTTTGAATGGTTTTTCTATATACATTAAGTAAGAGAGATTAAAGGATGGGAGAAAACAAAGTAAAAGGAAAGACAAGAAGGGAGTAGAATGTTACAAAGTCAAACGTCCAGCGCAAATTCAGACAAAAGGAGGAAACGACCTCCGGTTTGGCTGCAGATACTTATTATAGCCATTACACTCATTGCGGTCGCAGTGGTGGTATTTCTCGGCAGCAGGACATATCTTGAAACGAGGAAGATGGCTATAGCACAGTTTAACCAGCAGCAACTGATATTAGCCCGTTCAGCCGCCAACGGCATCAATGCTTATTTTCAAGAACTTGCTGGTGATATATCATCACTGGTATACCTGCCAGATATACAGCAGATAAAGCCTGAATGCCTGAAATATATGCGATATGCATACTTAAATTTCCCGTCAAGAACCTCGATTCGACTGTTGGACAGAAATGGTATCCTCCGCTTCATTTACCCTTTTGATGACTGGCGCGGAGAACTAATTGGTAAGGATTACAGCAAAGAAGATTTCTTTCAAGAAGCCAAAGAAACAGGGCGCATTGGTGTCTTCGGGATGGTCATTAACGAACAGGGTGAGGCACGGCTCAGGATTGCTTTTCCAATTTATCTAATATACAAGAAGGAGACCATCGTTGACCACATCGAACCGGGATCAGGTAGATTCCAGGGGGTTTTAGTAGGTTCATTTGATCCATACATTATTGCTAAAGAATTTACCTCCACTATCGTATCAGGTAGGACCGGCTACGCCTGGATATTGAACGAAGACAGTATCTTCCTGGCACATCACGAGGAGGAATTTACCGGTCGGAACGCATTTGAGGTGAGGAAAGAGAGCAACCCCGAAATTTCCTATGAGGTGGTTGAACATATCCAGCGCGAGATGATGGCGGGAGAAGAAGGTGTAGGCCATTACATTTCTGGCTGCCACCGGGGTGAGAAAGGAAAGATTGAGAATATTATTGCGTATACGCCCATCCACTTCGATAAGCACATCTGGGGGGTGGCTGTATGTGCTCCGGTTAGTGAAGTGGAAGATATTATTCACAAATCTCAACGTTCTGAACGGTATACATTGGCTTTTGTAATCCTGGCGCTGATAACAGGTGGACTTTCTCTTCTCATAATTTCTTACCGCTGGTCACATTCTCTGGAGATGGAGGTGGCAAGACGGACATGGGAACTGAAAGAAACCAGTGACTATCTAAACAACCTGATCAACTATGCGAATGCTCCTATCATCGTCTGGGACCCGGGATTCAGGATCACCCGGTTCAATCATGCCTTCGAGCACCTGACAGGTTATACAGTCGAGGAGGTCATAGACAAAGAACTGAGCATACTTTTCCCTGAGGTAAGTCGGGACGAATCACTACGAAAGATCGAACGCACCTTGAGTGGTGAATACTGGGAATCGGTGGAGATCTCGATTCTCAGAAAAGATGGAGAGATCCGAGTAGCACTCTGGAATTCTGCGAACATCTATGGAGATAGCAAGACAGTAATTGCCACCATTGCTCAAGGGATGGATATTACAGAACGCAGACAGGCAGAGGAGGAATTAAAAAAGAGTTTTGAGCGCCTAAAGACAATTACTGATAGTATCGTTCATGCTATTGCTTTGGCCGTGGAAATGAAGGACCCATATACAGCTGGACATCAACGCAGAGTAGCCAAACTTGCCTGCGCTATAGCAAGGGAAATGGGCCTTCCGGAGAAAAGAATTGAGGGGATCCGTATAGCTGCGATTCTCCACGATGTCGGTAAGATACATGTTCCCGAAGAGATTCTCAACAAGCAGGGTAAGTTAACTGCCACCGAAGACGAAAGAATCAAGACCCATCCCAGGGTTGGTTCTGATATCTTAAAAACAATAGATTTTGATTGGCCAATCGCCGAGATCGTACTTCAACATCACGAAAGAATCAATAAAAGTGGTTATCCTCAACACCTTGAAGGCCAGAACATCATACTCGAGGGAAAAATCGTTGCTGTTGCCGATGTGGTCGAGGCAATGTGCTCTGCACGTCCCTACCGACCAGCCCACAGTATAGAGGATACGCTCCAGGAAATATCACAAAATAAAGGGATACTTTATGACACCGAAGTAGTAGATGCCTGCATGAAACTTTTCACGGAAAAGGGCTTTACATTTGATTAATGTTCATTTTACAAAAACTTCAATTAACCATAAAACTTTATCTATCATTATGAAAAAGATAAGAGAAAAATGACACAGTGCCTGCCTCGTGAAATGTGTAACTATTTCACTGGGGTCAAGCACCGGGCACATAGACTTGACAAGCCTAAAAAAATCCCGTATAATCTCTCAAAACAAGGAGGTATTATGAAAAAATATGTATTACTTTTTTTATGTCTTATTATTACTCCATCTCTATTGGCATTGAATACTCAGGAGGGACTCACTCCCTGGCCAATTATAGAAAAAAGCACGCCAGCATGGAAAATCCTTGAGAACCTGAATCCATCAGAAAAGGGAAACGCTATAATTGAACTTGAACTCGATGATAAGGCATCAGAGATATCTACTCAGGAAGCAAGATTGATTGAAGTGAAATGGAACGAAGGTAACTATAATGAAGCAGTTGCATTATTAAAGGAGTGCCCTGATTTATATTATGCAAGCATTGGTATTCAGTGGAAAAAGCCTGAATTTAAATCTGTGAAATGGGAAAACGATGTCCAGATTGGCACAAGAGACTCAATAATCGATATAGCATTTGATGTGGATACTGTAACAGGACACCTTTTTACTGCACTACTATACCAAACAGGGTCAGTATATAAATTCTGTATCAATATGTCTACTGATACCGGTATGACCTGGGCAGAAACCTATAACTGGACAGCAAATCCTACTTACGAAATTGATATAGATGCTGTTGTTTATGGAGATTATCTCTATCTTGCCTACACATATACAAACAATACCCAGGGGCGAATGAGAAGATTCTATACAAGCGATGGAACTTCCGATGGTGTTTACGGTAATGTAACAGTGATTGATGAGGGAACCGTCTTAAGAGAAATAGCTCTCGCCAGTTCTAACGATCACACACCTGTAAATGTATACTACTTTGCTATTATGGAAGATGATTCACTCAGATATTACTACAGCAATTCAGCTGTAAGCTCGTGGTATTCGTTAAAGCCGGAGATTGGAAACGCTGATAGGGGACTTGATGCTTGTTTTGACCCTCCGGGGACAGGAAGCTTTGTCTGGGCTTCGTATGTAGGAACAGACGACAGTCTCTATGCTGTAGCAAGGGGTCCCTGGGAATACTACAATCTATATTACTTTGGAACCAATAGCAATGCAAAAACATCTATTGCCGCATACAAGGATACCGTCATTGTCTTCTACCCATATACCATAAGTGGGGCCTTTAATTACTTGAGGTATAGAATCTCTTATAATAATGGTACCGATTGGTACACAGGTTTTTTTGGAAACGCTGATACAATCAGTCTGGTCGATGTTACAGGAAGACATAATGATGGATTTGGTGTTGCTTATAGTGATTGGACAACTGGCATTGGCTGGCGTGGTATGTTCAGGCACAGAGATTATGAAAGTGCCTGGACCTCCCCGGTGGAATTTGCAGACAATGTACCCAGAATCACCGTTAAGCCTGAGATTGAACGTGTAATAAGTGGGGTTTATGGAATTGTATATGCTATGTATCCTGGACAGACAGTATATTTTGATAGGAGTGATTGGCCGAGTGGTATAGACAATACAGAAGAATTGGATAAAATAAATATTCTAAATGTCCCAAACAGATTCATAGTAAACGGGAACTTAAAATGTATATATACACTAAAAAATCCAGGGAATATAAAACTTTCTATATATAATATAACAGGGCAGGAAGTTAAAATCCTGGACAGAGGAATTAAACCTGCTGGTAAACACTCATGCGAACTCAACATCAATAATCTGTCTTCTGGCACATACTTTATCTATCTAATTGATTCTGATGGAGGAATATACAAAGAAAAAGTGTTATTATTGAAATGAGAAGATAAGAGTTAACTTATATTCTGAAAAAGGGGCAGGAATTTTCCTGCCCCTTTTGTTTAGCTCACCCTGATCTATTTATCTTATATTTATGATGTCTATTGATGGGTTGTAGTACCTCTTGAATTGTGAAAACCTTTTATTTAGTCTCATTTCGTTTCCTCCTTTTTCCTGTTTGACGCAGGGGTCAGGGGATTTGTTTCAGATTGTTAGCCACAGAGTCGCGGAGTTCACAGAGAAATTAATGTGTTGGTCAGTTAGTCTGTTAGTGTGTTGGTGGAGTTCATAGGGTTCGTAGAGTTCGTAGGGTTCATGGGGTTGAAAAGAAGTCCAATGTCCAAGGTCCAATGTTAGGAGTCGTGAGTCAAGCGTCAAAACCCCAACCTCCACACCTCCGGAGATTGCTTCGTCGCTTCGCTCCTCGCAATGACATCTGAAAGGACAAGGTATACCTTGTCCCTACAAATATCGCGACAAGGATATCGCTCTCACAAAACCGCGAATGCAATTCGCCCCTACTATTTAACTATTTTTCCATTCAACTATTTAACTAATTCCCTTTGTGCCCCCTGTGGTTAAAAAATGGGGGGTGTCAGGGTCTCCTCTGTGTTCTCAAAAAATACAAAAAATAAGGGGGGATGGTTGGGCTCTTTAGTTCTCTGTGACCTCTGTGGTTAAAAAATGGGGGGTAGGGTGGAAAAGGAAACATATTGACAAGCAAGGAATTTATCTTATACTCTTTCATATCAAACATATCAAAAAAAGGAGGTTGTTATGTTTAAACTAAAAATTGTCTTCATCTTTGCACTATTTTTTCTCTTTTGCTTAAGCCCAAATCTTAATGCACAGATAATCAAGGATGACTTCAGGGTGAATGATGACACAACCGGTGGTAATAATTATGATCCTGTTGTTGAGATAACTGAAAGCGGAGAGGTGATGATTGTCTGGGAGGATTTGAGGAATGGTTCATATAATATCTATGGTCAGTCCTATGATAATGCCGGGTTACAGGTTGGCGCAAACTCAAAGGTAAGCACAGGATCTGGAGGTTCGTATGAACAGGACCCCGCAATCTCATCCTACCACGACAGTCTTTTAGTTATCTGGGAATATGGTTTCGCACAGTGGTTATTATCCGATGGAACTCAATGTGGTTCCTCTTTCTATCTGCAAAGTGGAAGTGTCCGGGATCCCGATGTGACAGTGAGTGATTCAGGGTTCTTTGTTGCGTGGCACAGGAGTGTATCAGGTAGCGGATACGAGATATTCGTAAAGAGATTTGACTTAGATGGTGATTCAATCAATGCGAGGGTCTTAGTTAATGATGATGGAGGTACTGAGGCTCAGAGAGACCCAAAGATAGCCATGGATGTTAATGGTAATTTCGTTGTTGTATGGGAGGATTACAGGAGTAGTACTCACTATGATATCTACGGTCAGTTATTTGATGCATCAGGGAGTAAGGTTGGGTCTAATTTCCTGATAAATGATGATGGCATATCTAGTAGTCAATATGACCCGTCCTGTGCAATGGACAGTGCAGGTAATTTTGTTGTAGTCTGGGAGGATAGCAGGAATGGTGACTACGATATCTATGGACAGAGATTCAATCCGACCGGAGATACAACCGGTCTTGGAGGAAATTTCCTGATAAACGATGACGGAGGTTTCTACTATCAATATGACCCATCCTGCGGGATGGATTTAGCAGGTAATTTTGTTGTTGTATGGGGGGATTATAGAAACGGGAATTCTGATATTTATGGGCAACGTTATGATAATGGAGGGAATCCTCAAGGGATTAACTTCCGGATAGACCAGTGTCCCGGGACAGAGGATCAATATGACCCTAAGGTTTCTATGAACGAAAATAATTTTACTGTAGCATGGGAGGATCAGAGGAAAGACAGGAGTATCTATAAGAGGAGATACAATAATAATGGAACACCTGTGGGTAGTGAGATGAGGGTGAATGATGTGGATGGAACAAAAAATCAACATAATACAGTAGTTGATATGAATGCAGCTGGCAATGTTGTAATAAGTTGGTATGATGAGCGTAATCCTTATGGAATATATTTCCAGAGACTTACAGCTAATGGTGCGCCAATCGGTGTGAATTCATGGATATATTATGGGAATGCCCCGGATGTTTCCGTGGCAGGTGATGGTAGTTTTGTTATAACATATCAATATGGTCAGGATATAAAATGTGAGATGTTTACCCCAGCAGGTGATTCCATTGGTCCACAGATAACGGCAAACGATACCAGTTATAATTATCGTTATGGAGCTTTCATTGATATGGATATGCCGGGTAACTTTATAATAGCATGGTATGATTACAGAAATGGAGATTCTGATATCTATGCGCAGAGGTTTGACTCATCAGGTGATACAATAGACGTAAACTTCAGGGTAAATGATGATGTGGGAACGACATCTCAGTACGAGCCAGTTATTGCTGTATCTCCTTCGGGTAGATTTCTAATCACATGGTATGATTACAGGAATGGAGATACTGATATTTTCGGGCAGGTATATGATGCGAGCGGTAGTCCGGTTAGCACAAATTTCAGAATAGATAGTGATGCAGGGACAAATGATCAATATAGTCCCGATGCTGCAGCACTTTCTGATGGTAATTTCGTTGTTGCATGGTATGATTATCGTTCTCCTCAGGGCATCTACGCTCAGGTTATTGATTCACTTGGTGCCCCTGTTGACACAAATTTCAAGGTGAATGATGCAATGGGATATAATCCCTCAGTAAGTGCATCTCCGACAGGTGGATTTGTTGTTACATGGGAGAATTATTCCTCCCCTGGCTACGATATCTTTGCCCAGAGGTACAAGCCTGACTACAGTTCCGACAGTTCAAACTATAAGGTGAATAATGAGATTGAGGGGTTGAATCCAGACCAGTATGGGCCTGATGTTGCAACAGACGGAACGAATATCATCTTCACCTGGATTGACCCAAAATGGCAGAAGGGTTATGATATTGCAGCAAAGGTTGTGGAATGGAACTTCACTTCTATTGATGAGATAAAAACTTTTACCGAAAATATAAGACTTCTTCCCAATATTCCGAATCCTTTTGTTAAGTCTACAACCATACGATATTCAGTGGATAAGACCCAGGAAGTAAAGATAGGAATATATGACCTTACAGGAAGGGAGGTCTGTACATTAGTTGATGGTAAGGTAGGAACTGGCGTTCATCGAGTAACCTGGAATGGGATGAGTTCGAAGGGTGATGGGGTCCCTGCAGGTATCTATTTCTGCCGACTTGAATCTGGGAGTAAGATTCAATCGAGGAAGATGGTGCTTCTGAGGTAGGATTTGGGGGTTAGGATTTAGGGGTTTGCGGCACTTATGACAAATAGATTCAAGAGCCTTACGGGGCGAGCCATCGGCTCGCCCCTACAACTATAATAAAAAGAAGGGGTCGAGGAGCAGAGGATTCAAGTAAAAGAATAAAAACAGTGAAGAAGCCGTGGCTAAAAAACCGAGTTTATTGGGTTTATTGAGTTCATAGAGTTCGTTGGGTTCGTAGGGTTTGTAGAGTTCATGGGGTTCGTTCCCAATTACCTATTTATCCATTCAACCATTTAACTATTT
>JAGLZA010000103.1 GCA_023131835.1 Caldifarciminota bacterium | reverse complement strand
GGCGAAAAATGGGAAGGGAAAGGGGTTTCCAATTTAACTATTCAACTATTTAACTAATTCCCTTTGTGCCCTCTGTGGTGAAATAAAAGTGGTGTGATGATGGCTTCTTCTTAAATTACAGATTAAAAGGGATAGTGGTTGGGTTCTGCGTTTATCTGCGGTTTATCTGCGTTTAAAAAATGGGGAGTGGTCAGGGTCTTCTCTGTGTCCTCTAAACCACAAAAAAAAGGGGAGTGGTCAGGGTCTTCTCTGTGTCCTCTAAACCACAAAAAAAAGGGGAGTGGTTGGGCTCTTTAGTTCTCTGTGACCTCGGTGGTTAAAAAATGGGGAGTGGAAGTAGGGAACTTGACAGATGGATAAAAATCGATAATAAATAAAGAAAGATGCAAAGAATAAAGGAGTTGAAAAATGAAAAGATTATTTATCAGTATATTGGCGTTAAGCCTATCGTTTTTATTCTTACAATGTGCCAGGGTCGAAATGAAAAAGGAAGGAGTAGATATGAACATTAAGTTGACCTATCCTGAAACAGAGAAGCAGGTTGTAGTGGATACTATCTTTGGGGAGAAAATCGAGGACCCATACCGCTGGCTTGAGGATTTTGAGAATGCGGAAGCCCAGAAGTGGATCCTAAAACAGAATGAACTATACAATTCAATTGTGGAGAAATTAGCACAGAAAGAAAAATTATATGAGAAGTACCTAAAATTATACAAAACAAAGGTTATGACACTTCCGACACGACACGGAAATAGATACTTCTTCAAGGAACGAGACGGGCTTATGAATCATTCAATAACATATACATCAAAAGGGACTCTAAGTAGTGAAAAAACCGAACTCCTAAATCCAAATAAATGGAGTGAGGATGGGACGATTAGTCTCGACTGGATGTATCCCTCTCCTGATGGCTCTATTATTGCTTATGGTAAATCAGAAAAGGGTAGTGAAGAGAGCACTCTGTACCTTTTAGATGTTGAAAATGGCAAGGCTCTGGGAGATATAATAGAAAGAACCAGGCATTCAACGGTTGTATGGCTTCCTGATAAATCCGGATTTTATTATGCAAGGTATCCCAAAAAAGGCGAGGTCCCTGACGGGGACGAACATTATTACAGGAGATTATATTTCCACAGGATTGATTCTGATCCTTCAGGAGATCCTTTAGTATTCGGAAAGGACCACAGGAAGGAAGAATGGGTTAGTGCTTTCCTATCATCACAGGAGAATTATGTCATTGTATACTCTTCTTTAGAGTGGACAAAGAATGACCTATATATAAAGAAGATAGAGCCAGGTGGAGAATTTAAACCCATAGCCAAAGGAGTTGATGGTAGATTCTTATGTGATGTTATCGATGATAAGGTCTATATCCATACCGACTGGAAAGCACCAAAATCCAGAATTATGGTAACAGACCTTAATCATCTGGACTTATCCGAGTGGAAAGAACTCATCCCTGAAGGAAAAGGGAAGATTGAAGATTTTCGGATTGTCGGTCGAAAACTTGTGGTTAGATTCTTAGAAGATGTTCATACCCGAATAGGTATTTTCTCACTTGATGGGAAACATCTCTATGACCTGGATTTTCCAACAATGGGTAATGCTGAAATATCCGGGAAATGGGATTCGCCTGAATTATTCTGCTCTTTCGAATCCTTCTTCTACCCTACTACTATATTTCGCTTTAATGTAGACTCGAAAGAAAGGGAGACAGTATTCCGGATAAATGTAGGAAGAGACCTATCAGATTATGAATTAAAACAAATCAGATACAAATCAAAGGATGGGACCGAGATTCCGCTCTGGTTAATGTTCAAGAAGGGAATAAATCCCGACGGTAATAATCCAACTATCCTTAGTGGCTATGGTGGTTTTAATACCCCAATGACTCCATGGTTCACCAGAACCCTCCTCCCCTGGCTGGATAAAGGAGGGGTTTATGCTGTTGCCTGTCTCCGTGGTGGAGGTGAGTTTGGGAAAAAGTGGCATGAGGCTGGGATGCTTTCCAACAAACAGAATGTCTTTGATGATTTTATAGCTGCATCAGAATGGCTCATCGAAAATGGGTGGACCAATCCTGATAAACTTGCAATATGGGGAGGAAGTAATGGTGGACTCCTGATGGGTGCCGCACTTACCCAACGCCCGGACTTGTATAAAGCTGTGTTCTGTTCGGTTCCACTTCTGGATATGCTTCGCTATCATAAATTCATGCTGGCAAGGCTCTGGATACCTGAATA
>JAGLZA010000102.1 GCA_023131835.1 Caldifarciminota bacterium | reverse complement strand
GAACTCCACGAACCCTTATCACATACCACATATCACATATAACCCCACGAACTCCACGAACTCAATAAATCCTATGAACTCAACGAACCCCATGAACCCCATGAACTCCATGAACTCCACAAACCCTTATCACATATCACATACCACATATCACATATAACCCCATGAACTCCACGAACCCCACGAACCCCATGAACTCCACAAACCCTTATCACATACCACATATCACATATCACCCCACGAACTTCACGAACCCCATGAACCCCACGAACCCTATGTAAACGAAAGAGCCCCTTCACCCCACCTCAAGCTCGGTACCCCCTGTGGAATAATGAAAGGATTCCACTGGGCAAGCTTGACCCCAGTGAAATAGTTACACATTTCACCCTAATGAAATAATTTCACATTTCATGGGGCAGGCGAGGCAGGCAGTGTGACATTTTATCTCGCTTTTAATCCAAATCGGGCGTGATAAATCACGCCCCTACGCAATTTGACAACTATTTCTGGAATGAGATTGCTTCACAGGAGTCGGGCAGGAAGAGGAATTCGCAATGACATCAAAGAGGACAAGGTATACCTTGTCCCTACAAAAATCGCGACAGGGATGTCGCTCCCACAAAACTACGAACGCAGTTCGCCCCCACAAGAGGGCAAGATGTATCTTGCCCCTACAGGCGGAAAAGGCATGTGGTTTCCAAGTAGGGACTTGATTCAGAACCCGTCGAAAAATATATTATTGCCCTCCTATAGAAACAGTAGGACAAACCTTCAGGTTTGCTTGAAAACCTAATTTTCAATGAGGTACTATGGGAAACAAAAGAATTAAGTTTTTCGATAGTTTCTATATTTTAGTCACAAATAACCACTGAACCATCAGGCCCATTGTATGTAAAATGCCAATGTAAGAGAATATCGCGTCCTATCAGACAATCAAATTTTTTAAGCGGGCAAGAAACAATCGGGATTTCTTTGCCACTACCCCAGGGGAATATAATAAAACCATAATAAACCGGTCGCTGTTGTTCATCTTGTACTGAAGTGACGCTTTGAAAACCTGTGTGAACAAGTCCAAGTTGGTCTGCCACATGTGGTGTTATTACAGTGCCACTTGCTCCGGTATCAATTAAGGCATTTACGCTGACTGATGGAGCACTTTTTCCTTGCTGTTTAAATTTTTCCTGGATGATCTGAGGGTGAGTAATGGTAACCTTGATAAAAGCACCCATTTGATTTAAAATAACTGGCGGTGGAATCTGAACAATTGATTTTTTACCGTTCTTTTCAACTTTACCTTGACCCCCATACCTGAATGTGTTTATCACAGTGCGGCTTCCATAATGAAGTTTAAGGGTTCTTTTTCGACTAAATGATAAACAAGAAAGTTTGCATCCAAACCATATAAACGCACACCTTCCTCGGCTGCCCGTTCATAAGTATCATAAGAATCCACTAATTTTTCATTAAATACAAGAAGGAATTTGTTCCTATGCTCTCTGAGTAAAGTTTTTCTCTTTTTAGTAACGAAATCAAGATTTTTCTTCAAATCTTTTTCTCCCATCTCTTTTACCTCCTCTTTTTAATTGAATTATGTACATTCATGCCTAACATCAGGCTATATGTAAACCCTTGCATTTTCCTTCTTTATTTAATATAATCATACTGTAAGAAATCCAAAAGTCAAGGAGTGGAGATTCGGAGTTTATCATTTTTAAGTAGTGGCAACCCTTGCGGTTGTTCTGATAAGAAGGCGGGGCAAGGAAACCGCTCCTACATTGCGTTAGGAACGGAGGGCGTGATAAATCACGCCCCTACCTCTGAAAATCGTAGGCAGAAGCCTACTCCCACAAGAGGGCAAGATATATCTTGCCCCTACAGACGGAAAAGACATGTGGTTTCCCTACATCTCCAGTGATTTTTCCCACTTGAATTTATTGGTTTTACCTTTATAATTATTAAGTGGAATATTATACGCAGGAATCTTTGCGGCGTCGGTTGTTATATGGAATGAGACTTAGAGGAGAGTAAATCTATGGGTTTTGATTCTGAATGGTGGAAGAAGTTTTTTAAAGGGACATGGCAGCAAGTTCAACCCCTTTGTAGAAGTCCCGAACAAACTCAGAAGGAAGCGGATTTTATCGAAAGCGTACTAAAGATTCAGCCTCCTGCCGAGATACTTGATGTGCCCTGTGGGGAAGGTCGTTTAACCGTTGAATTGGCTTCTCGTGGATATAGAATGAGTGGCATTGATATAAATGAGGTTTTTCTTGAAGATGCAAGAGAAAAGGCTGATAAAAGAGGCCTCGATATTGCCTGGCATCAGGGAGATATGCGTAAAGTCCCATGGGAGGATAAATTCGATGCTGCTTTCTGTATGTGGGGGAGTTTCGGCTACTTCGATGGAGTGGGAGACTTAGAATTCATTAAGGTTGTGAGTTGCTCATTAAAGAATGGTGGGAGTTTTCTTTTAGATATCCCTGTTGTTGAGACACTGTTTCCAAAATACCAATCAAAGGGGTGGAGCACGATAGGCGATGTTATTGTATTAGAAGATAGATGTTTTGACCATACAACTGGGCGGTTAGAGGTGGATTGGACCTTTATCCGACAAAAAGAGCAGGAGACTTATCACAGTAGCATTAGAATCTACACCTACAGAGAAGTTGTAAATCAGTTAAATCAAAATGGGTTTGAGCATTTCGAGGCATTTGGATCATTGAAAGAGGAGCCATTTGAATTCGGGTCTTTGCGGTTATTCCTGGTAGCAAGGAAATCTGGGGGGTGAAGGTGAAGGATACGAAGGAACTATATTTTGCAGGATATGCTGCCTTCAATTAAATGAATAAACTAAACAGAATGTTTCTATTGTTAATGTTGGTCATATTATTTGCACCCTTAGCAAAGGCAAAGGATTTGACGCTTACCATAGTTTACGATAATAATACCTATGATGAGGAATTAGAGACAAGATGGGGTTTTTCCTGTTTGGTAGAAGGTCTTGAGAAGACCATTCTTTTTGATGTTGGTGGTGAAGGGGATATACTTCTTAATAATATGGAGAAGTTAGGGATTGACCCGAAGGCAATAGATATAATAGTCCTATCCCATATTCATCATGACCATATTGGTGGTCTATCTGCTTTTTTGAAGGAAAATCCTGGTGCATGCGTTTATCTGCCAGGGTCTTTTCCGCAGAGTATCAAAAACAAGGTTAAAAAGGTAGATGCAAAACTAATTGAGGTTCATAGTTCGATAGGAATATGTAAGAATGCCTATTCTACAGGGGAATTGGGGACTTTTATAAAAGAGCAGTCTCTTATAATAAAGACAGATAAAGGGCTAATAATAATTACAGGTTGTGCTCATCCAGGGGTTGTAAATATTATTAAGAAGGCGAAAGAGATGTTAGGAAAAGATGTTCACCCCAAAGGGGTTTATTTAGTATTGGGTGGTTTTCATCTATGCTGGATGAATGCCTGGCAGGTTAAAGGAATCATTAACGGAGTTAAAAAAGAGAAGGTCGAAAAAGTAGCTCCTTCTCATTGCTCAGGTGATCTTGCCAGAAAACTGTTTAAGAAAGCCTATGGAAAAAACTTTATTCTTTCGGGTGCAGGAAAGAAAATAAGAATAAAGGATGCTTTCTGATTCCTTAAAATTATTAATGGCTGGTTTTACAATGGGTTGGGGCCCCTGCCTTGCATATACTGCTCCATTACTTTTGCCTTACATTGGGGCCACCAAGAGAAATTGGCAGGATGGCTTAAAAGTTGGGTTAGTGTTTTCAATGGGTAGGCTTTTGGCGCTTGCCATTTTAGGTGGACTTGCAACTGTAATTTTTAGTTTTATTAATCGCTTTTTCCCACCTCAGAAATCCGGTTGGCTCTATCTGATTGTGGCATTTTTTATGATAATAATGGGTATTCTTATCATCTTAGATAAAGGATTTAAGGTACATATTGGGAAGAGTATATTAGATAAGGGCGATAAAAGCATGTTCTTATTTGGATTCTTGATGGGGATTGCCCCCTGTGTTCCGTATGTGGCAATCCTCACATATATTGCCTGTGTGGCGGAAAACAGTATTTTAGTTGGTGTATTGTATGCTGCTTTATTTGCAATAGGCACAGCAATTGCTCCTGTGGTATTGGGAACCGTGATGGGTATCATCCCCGGGAAATTATTCAGGTCGGCTAAATGGTTAAGGGTTTTTCGAGTAGTTTGTGGAATAATTCTTATCCTGTTTGGACTTCAGCTTATTTTCTTTTGGATACAGATGTAGGTCAGGACATGGAGGAGGGAGTTCTCACGCCAAAAATATGGTTTAATGTTGTTCTTTATATTTCCCCTTTCTTTACCTTGAAAAGGATTTTTCGGGTTTTTTCAGGTAAGGTGGACGATATAAATCTACGAACTGATTCCAGCCATTCGAGCTTCTGGATGGGGGTAAGTGATATATACATCTTTAAGATTCTGTCCTCGATGTCGTACTCAAATCCCTTTTTCAATTTTAGCAATCCTTTTTAGAATCTCTACATCTGATAGGTCCTGTTTTCTACCGGAATTTTTCTTCATCTCAATTAGATCATCCCTTGATATTAACGGTATTTCTATTCCTTCTGCCTCAAGGATTACTTTCCTTGCATACATCTTTTCAAAGGGTATCGGATACTCTAATATTATGTCAAGGATTTCAAATGGTCTATCCGGATTTTCAAAGGAAAAAACAAACATATTTCTTTTTTCTATCCATTCTTTTCTCTTTTCAGAATCAAGCAGGTCTTCAGGGGAAACAGGTATATGGGGTTTTAGTCTTCTTTTTTTCATAACTTTTAAGATTTTTTTCAGGTTCTCTATAGAAAGGTCTGCGGCAATATCAAGGTCTACGGTCATCCTTGGGATACCGTAGAGATTTACAGCGACTCCCC
Organism: Caldifarciminota bacterium; assembly: GCA_023131835.1. Taxonomy (GTDB): domain Bacteria; phylum Hydrothermota; class UBA3072; order UBA3072; family UBA3072; genus JAGLZA01. Next base: position 60,784 of record JAGLZA010000102.1, on the reverse strand, counting down.
CTACTACAAGATACTTAACCCCTTCATGATTAAATGCTCTTATTATATCTAAATAGAATATACCTTCATCCTTTCGCATTTTATTATTACCTTTTCTAATATAATAACTCCTGCGATATTTACAACCCTGGAACTTTTTCTCCCTACCTCCCCAATTTTTTAACCACAGAGGGCACAGAGAACTAAAGAACCCAACCGCTCCCCTTTAATTTGTAATTCGAGAGGAAGAACCCACCATCACCCCCCATTTTTAACCGCAGAGAACGAAAGAGGACGCAGAGTCCCACCACTTCCCTTTATTTTTTATGTTTCCAGAGGATGAAAGAGAAAAAGGGAATTTGGTAGGGGCGTTCAATCGAACGCCCCTACTTTTGCGTTTTCCCCTTGCGCGAGACTTGTAGAGGCAATTCATGAATTGCCCCTACTTCAGGAAGGTCGCGATAGGGAAGTCGCTCCTACAAAAACCGTGAAGAAACCGTGGCTAAAAATGGGGTTTATTGAGTTTGTGGAGTTCATAGGGTTCGTGGAGTTCGTAGGGTTATATGTGATATGTGATAAGGGTTCAAGAGTATTTTAGGATTTAGGGTTTAGGATTTCGGGTTTAGGATTTCGGGTTTAGAAAATTAGAATTAATTAAACTCTCTTCTGTGTTCATCTGCGTTTATCTGCGTTCATCCGCGGTTAAAAAAGGTGGGTAGTGATGGGAGTTCCAATTTAACTATTCAACCATTCAACTATTTAACTACTTTTCCTCTGTGTCCTTTGCGTTTATCTGCGGTTAAAAAAAGGGGGATTTAGTGAGAAATAATCTTGACATTACGATTGCTTCTACTATATTGAGGCAATGATTGAGACAAGGACACTATTCAGTGTTAAAGGGAAAAATAAAGGGAGAAGTTATGTCTAAAAAATTGAATATAGCACTTTATTGGGCTGCTTCTTGCGGAGGATGTGAGGTTGCCGTTCTGGATACCAATGAAAAGATTTTAGAACTTGTAGAGGTGGCGAATATCGTTCTCTGGCCCGTAGCCATAGATACCAAGTATAAGGATGTAAGGGCAATGGGTGATGGAAGCATCGATATCACGCTCTTTAATGGAGCCATTAGATCTGAAGAAAACAGGGAGATGGCAGAACTTCTACGTGAGAAATCAAAACTCCTGATCGCCTTTGGTTCCTGTGCGGTTGATGGATGCATTCCTGGATTGGCCAACCTCTCTAAGAGGGAAGAGGTATTAGAGAATGCATTCAAAAGGACTGTAACCACCGATAATCCTGAAGGGATAATGCCAGAGTTGGTATATGGTGATAGAAAACTTACCCTTCCGGAATTGGAACCACGAGTATCTACATTAGAGCAGGTGGTTACAGTGGATGCTTTTGTCCCGGGATGCCCTCCCCCACCCGAACTCATAGCCAGCTTTATAGATATGGTGGCAGCCGGAAAGAAAATACCCTTTGGTGCAAACCTTGCTCCAGATATATCTGTCTGTGAAGATTGCGACAGAAATCCTAAGGAAGAAAAGATATTGCCTGATATTATTCGCCCCCACCGATTGAAGGAGGATAATGGTGATTGTTTTCTTCTCCAGGGAGTTCTCTGCATGGGACCGGTTACAAGGAGTGGTTGTTCTACCAGATGTATCAATGCAAATTTCCCCTGCACCGGCTGTATGGGGCCGACCTCTAAGGTTACTGATCAGGGAGCGCGCTTTATATCAGCAATAGGTTCTATACTTGGCGGAGAAGAAATAGATAACGACATTGAAAAGATAAAAGAGCTGGTAGATAAGATAGACGATCCTGTCGGGACTTTCTATATGTATAATCTTGCAAGTTCTATAGTGGGAGGTAAGAAGTGGAGAGATTGACAATTGACCCAATAACCCGTCTTGAAGGGCATGGGAAGATTGAAATATTCCTTGATGATAAGGGGGATGTAGAAGAGGCATATCTACAGGTCCCGGAGATCAGGGGTTTTGAGACCTTCTGTAGGGGAAGAAGAGCAGAATTGATGCCTCAGCTAACCAGCCGCATCTGCGGAGTTTGTCCTGTTGCCCATCATGTGGCTTCCACAAAAGCTCTGGATTCTGCATTTGGGGTAAAACCAACTCCTCTTGCAGAGGATCTCCGTGAGCTCTTATATATGGGTTATATTATTTATGACCACATACTACATTTTTATTTTCTGGCCTCTCCTGATTTTATTGTAGGTCCAAGGGCTGCTGCGGAAAAGAGGAATATTCTTGGTGTTTTAGAAAAGGTCGGTTTGGATACAGTAAATAAGGTTATAAAACACCGAGCCTATGGACAGAAGATAACAGAGATACTTGGAGGGAAAGCCACTCATCCGGTGTGTGGAATGCCGGGAGGAATCAGTAAGGGATTAAATGACGAAGAGAGAAACGAGATAGAGAAAATGGCATTGTCATGTCTGGATTTCTCAAAAGGGACTATCGAGTTATTCAAGAATATTGCTCTATCCAATGAAGGCTATAAAAGACTTATAAGTTCAAAGCGTCTTGCACTCTCCACCTATAATATGGGGCTTGTAGATGAAGATAATAAACTGAACTTCTATAAGGGCAAGGTCAGGGTTACAGCACCAGATGGTTCAGAGTTTATAAAGTTTGAGCAGGAAGATTATAGAGAATATATCTCTGAGAAGGTTCTTCCCTGGAGCTATGTCAAGGTTCCCTACCTGAAGAATGTTGGCTATCAGGGTTTGAAAGACGGAAGCAAATCAGGATTGTACAGGGTGGGGCCTCTTGGAAGGATAAATGCAGCAGAGGGAATTGCCACCCCTCTGGCACAAAAAGAATATGAGGAAATAATAGATTTCTACCATGGAAAACCGATAAATCAGACCCTTGCCTATCACTGGGCAAGGCTTATTGAACTTATTTACGCTTCTGAACGTGCACTGGAATTAGTAAAAAAGGAAGGAATCACAGGAAATACCCTGAGGAATCCGATAACAGAAAATCCCGGAAGGGGGGTTGGAATCGTAGAGGCTGCCCGAGGGACACTGATACACGATTATACCGTTGGTGAGAATGATTTAATCGAAGATCTTAATCTTATCGTTGCTACTACCAATAACAACGGAGTGATAAATATGGCTATTCGACAGGCAGCATCCGCATTTATACACAAGGGAAAGTATGATGATGGGATTTTCAATATGGTTGAAATGTTCTTCAGAGCATTTGACCCCTGTATGGCTTGTGCCTCACATCAATTGGGGAAGGTCCCTCTGCAAATAAATCTGCGGAATAAAGAAGGAAAAATTATAGATACCCTCGTAAACTTCAAAAAAGGAGAGTAATGTGGCATTTCTAATATCAAAGGAAGGTATCGAATCAGAATACATCAAAAAGATTAAGGAGTTATCGGGTGAAGATATCAATGCCTGTTATCATTGTGGCAAGTGTTCTGCGGGTTGTCCCTCGGTCGACTCAATGGATAGGTTGCCAAATCAGATCATCCGTGCGATTCAGATTGGTGATATTGAAACGCTCAAGACATCCAATACCCCATGGATATGTGCTTCCTGTAATATGTGCTTTATCCGATGCCCGAGGGGAATAGACCTCTGCGCCATAATGGAAGGAGTCAGGCAGATGATATTGAGAGAGAATGAGGATTATATAGATATAAAGAAATATTCGGATAGGTTGGCCGACCTACCGCCAATAGCTGTGGTCAGTGCTCAGAGGAAACTATCATCATGAAGGAATTACTCTACTACCCCGGTTGCACCCTGAAGAATACAGCCAAGGGATTTGAAGATTCGGCTCTGGCATGTGCAGAAAAATTGGGATATAAACTGAAAGAGATGGTAGACTGGTATTGCTGTGGAACGGTCTATTCCCTGACGAGTGATGACCTTATGCATCATATTGCATCTGTAAGGAATCTACTCAAGGTTCAGGATGCAGGAGGAGAAAGATTTACAACCCTATGTTCTATGTGTTATAATACGATAAAGAGGAGTAGTATCCGCATAAACAATGATGAGGAAGAAAGAGAAAAGCTCAATTCCTTTATGTATAAAGAGGAAAATGATTATAATGGCAAGGTTGAGATGATTCACTATCTTCAGATCTTAAGAGATGAAATTGGATTTGATAAGATTAAAAATGCAGTAAAAAAACCACTTAATGGTATAAAACTTGCACCATATTATGGATGTCTTCTCTTGCGGCCGGATGAGGCGGCAATTGACAATCCCGATTCTCCATCTATCCTTGAGGATCTCATAACTTCAATGGGAGCGGAACCTATCTATTTTCCATTCAAGAACGAATGTTGTGGTGCATATCAGACAGTCTCAGAGGTCGAACTTGTAGTAGAACGAACCCGTAATATCATTGGTAATGCGAAAAGGAATGGGGCAGATGCCATTCTTGTTTCCTGCCCACTCTGTGCCTTTAATCTTGATAACAGACAGGAGGATGTTTTGGCAAAATATCCCGACTTTGAGAATATTCCTATCCTCTACTTCACACAGGCTTTGGCTGTTAGTTTTGACCTTGACCACGAAGTGTGTCATTTTGAGTTAAACTATCGCTCACCAGAGGATTTATTAAGGAGGATAGTATGAAACGAATGGGAGTGTTTATCTGCCATTGTGGCACCAATATAGCAAAGACTGTTGATGTTGAAAAATTGACAAAGAGTTTGGAGGGTTATCCTGGAGTTGTATACAGCACGAATTATAAATATATGTGTTCCCACCCCGGACAGGAACTTCTCATAAATGAAATAAAGAAGAATAAACTTGATGGTGTGATAATCGCGGCGTGTTCACCTACACTCCATGAAATAACCTTCAGGGGAGTTACAAAGAAAGCAGGATTAAATCCCTATCAATGCGAAATAGCCAATATAAGGGAGCAGTGTTCCTGGGTGCATACTGATAAGGAAAAAGCAACCGAAAAAGCAAACCGTATCGTCAGATCCATAATAGAAAAGGTCCGTTTGAACGAAGATCTGGACCCCATTAAGGTAGAGGTAACCAGGAAAGCCCTGGTTATAGGTGGAGGAATAGCCGGGATCCAGGCAGCGCTTGATATAGCTGATGCTGGTTATCCTGTCCTTCTTGTGGAAAAAGAGTCTTCCATTGGAGGACATATGGCTCAATTATCTGAGACCTTCCCTACACTGGATTGTTCCCAGTGTATCCTTACACCAAAGATGGTTGAAGTAGCATCCCATCCAAATATTGAACTCTGTACATACGCTGAGGTTAAGGAGGTAGAGGGTTATATAGGTAATTTCACTGTAACAATAGAAGAAAAACCAAAGGGAGTAGATTGGGAGAAGTGCACAGGCTGTGGAGAGTGTTCTGAAATTTGTCCTATATCTGTTCCCTCAGAGTTTGAACGAAATATGGGGGAGAGAGCTCTAATCTATACTCCCTTTCCTCAGGCGGTTCCCAATAAACCTGTAATAGATATGGAGAACTGTCTGAAGTTCAAGACAGGGGCTTGCGGACTCTGTGAAAGTGTGTGTGATGTTGATGCTGTCAATTTCTCAAGCGAACCCAATTACAGGAAGGAAGAGGTTGGTGCTATTGTGGTGGCTACAGGGTATGAACTCTATCCCATACTTAATCTAAAGGAGTATGGTGGGGGTGAGGTTGAGGATGTGATAGATGGGTTGGCATTTGAACGTCTCCTTTCTTCATCCGGACCAACAGGGGGCGAGATAAAAAGACCGAGTGACGGGAAAGTTGTGAAGGATATAGTATTTATCCAGTGTGCGGGCTCGCGAGATCCAGAAAAGCATAAGCCATATTGTTCAAAAATATGTTGTATGTATACAACCAAACAGGCGATGCTCTACAAGCATCATATTTATGATGGACAGCCTTATATATTCTATATAGATATAAGATCCGGGGGTAAGGGTTATGAGGAATTCGTAGAGAGAGCTCAGAGGGAAGATGGTGTTATTTATATTCGCGGTAAGGTATCCAAACTTTATAGAGATAATGGGAAGGTAAGAATAGTAGGAGTAGATACCATCGCGAATAAACCGGTGGAAATAGAAGCGGATCTTGTAGTTCTTTCTATGGCTATAATTCCCACCCCCGGGAGTGAGGAACTTGCAAACACCTTGAAGATTCAGGTGGGTGAGCACGGCTTTCTCAAGGAGACGCATCCAAAACTGAGACCACTTGAGAGCACGACCGCAGGATTCTATCTCGCAGGGTGTGCTCAGGCTCCTAAGGATATACCGGATGTGGTGAGTCAGGCATCCGGTGCAGCATCCAAGGTTGTCAGTATCTTTTCCGGGGATTATCTACAATTGGAACCAATTATTGCTACAGTGGATGAAGATCTATGCAGTGGTTGTGGAATATGTATTTCTGTTTGTCCCTACCAGGCAAGAGAGATGGATGAGGTAGATGGGATTGTCAGGGTCAATGAGGCACTCTGTCAAGCCTGCGGTTCGTGTGTTGTTGCCTGTCCATCAGGGGCTACAGAGCAGAGAAATCTGACCGATCTCCAGATAGCATCTATGGCAAAGGCAGTTTTAGTAAAAGGAAAGGATGTATAAATGAGTGAATTTGAACCAAAGATAGTGAGTTTTGTGTGTAAATGGTGTACCTATGCAGGTGCGGACCTTGCCGGAACCTCAAGAATAAAGCATAAACCCGATACAACCAATATACGACTTATGTGTTCCTCTCGGTTGAATATGGAGCAAATATTGGAGAGTTTCAGGGAGGGGGCTGATGGTGTTTTTGTTGGAGGTTGTCATCCAGGTGATTGTCATTATATAAATGGAAACTATAAGACCCGGAAGAGGATTATGATATTGCAACGTTTACTTGCGGATCTTGGAATTGAACCTGAAAGATTAAGATTGGAGTGGATCTCTGCGAGTGAGGGGAAACGTTATGCAGTTATTGTTGATGAATTTATTGAGGAGATAAGGGCTTTAGGTCCTCTAAACTTTTCAACGGAGGAGGTTTTGACTCAAAAGGAGGTTCTTAACAATGGATGATAATATGGTAAGAATATATATAATGGGGAAGGAATACCGTGTTCCCAGCAATCTCACCATCCTGACAGCGATGGAATATGCAGGTTACCAGGTGAAGCGGGGAGCAGGGTGCAGGGAAGGATTCTGTGGAGCCTGTGCTACCGTATACCGCCTAGAAGACGATTATAAACTCAGAGCAGATCTTGCCTGTCAGACCAAGGTGGAAGATGGTATGTTTCTCGCTCAACTGCCATTTGTACCTGCTCAGAGGGCTCGCTACGACATCGATCAACTCTCGCCTACAGTTGGAGTATTTCAACGGTTATATCCCGAGACATTTAAATGCGTGAGTTGTAATACCTGCACCAAGGCCTGTCCTCAGGATATAAATGTAATGGATTATGTTCAGGCGATCATTAGAGAGGATATAGAAAGGGCAGCAGATATCTCATTTGACTGTATAATGTGTGGACTCTGTGCTATGAGATGTCCTGCAGAGATAGTTCAGTATAATGTTGCAATCCTTGTAAGGCGATTGTATGGTAAATATTTGGCTCCGAGGTCTTTGCATACAGAAAAACGAATAGAAGAACTGAATAAGGGAATGTGGAAAAAAGAGGTCGAGGAATTGATGTCTCTATCTGAAGAAGAGTTGAAAAAGAGATACAAAAAGAGAGAGAAGGAGGCTTAGGATGGATTTGAAGGGCGGGTATACAAATGAGATGTGGCAGTCTATTGAAAAGGTAGAAGCGACACGTAAGTCCAGAGTAGAAAAGCTCCATCCTGCAATGAGTTTAGAGGAAGGCGATGCACTGTTAAAGAAATATCATCCCGATTATAAGGAAGGTAATACAAGAGAATTGAGGGTTGGTTCATCTAAAGGAACATCCGTGGTCCAGGAGGTTGTTGACCTCCTTGAGGCATATCCGAGAATCGATCCGGATAAGATTGACCTTACGAAAACGGATCTGGAAACAGATATTCTTGTGATTGGAGGTGGAGGTGCAGGAGCGTCTGCAGCAATCATTGCCGCAGAGAGTGGTGCCAGTGTTACCATTGTCACAAAATTGAGATTGGGAGATGCTAATACAATGATGGCTCAGGGTGGTATTCAGGCAGCGGATAAGGAAAATGATTCGCCTGCCATTCACTACCTTGATGTTATTGGTGGGGGGCATTTTCGCAATATTCCTGAATTGGTGAAAGCACTGGTAATGGATGCGCCAGGGGTTATCGGATGGCTTGAAGATCTCGGTGTAATGTTCGATAAGGAAAAAGATGGCACGATGATTACCCTCCACGGTGGGGGGACATCGAGAAAGAGGATGCATTCAGCAAGGGATTACACCGGTGGAGAGATAATGAAATGCCTCCGCGATGAGGTGCAAAATCATCCGGATTCAATAAATATATTAGAGTTTTCTCCTGCAGTGGAGTTGCTTCTTGATGAAGATGGCAAAGTATCAGGTGCAATCCTTTTCAACCTTGAGACAGAGGAATATCTTGTTGCAAGAGCAACCTCAGTAATATTTTCTACTGGTGGTTTTGGAAGATTACATATCCAGGGATTCCCAACGACGAATCATTACGGAGCTACGGCTGATGGGTTAATAATGGGGTACAGGGCTGGGGTTAAGTTGGTGTTTATGGATACCGTCCAGTATCATCCCACGGGTGCTGCCTATCCGGAGCAGATAGTAGGGCAGTTGGTAACAGAGAAGATAAGGGGAGCAGGCGCAGAGCCGGTAAATGTCATTGGTGAACAATTCGTCTATCCATTGGAACCAAGGGATATAGAAGCTGCATCATTGATACGGGAATGTGCAACCGGGAAGGGTGTAGAGACTCCCACCGGAATGAAAGGGGTCTGGCTGGATACTCCTCTTATAGAGATGAAAGCGGGAAAGGGAGCAATAGAGAAGGGTTTCCCTGCAATGTTCAGACAGAATATGCGATTCGGCATCAATATAACAGAGACTCCTATTCTTGTTTATCCTACTCTGCATTATCAGAACGGTGGTTTGGAGATATCCGATGATTGTTCTACAACGGTTCCTGGTCTCTATGTAGCAGGAGAAGTTAGCGGGGGAGTTCACGGTAGAAACCGTCTTATGGGTAATTCATTACTTGGTGTTTTAGTCTTCGGACAGAGAGCCGGAAGGGCAGCGACTGAGTATATTAAGGGAGTAACTCCTGGTAAACTCTCCCTTAAGCATGTTAAAAAATATGTAAAAGAACTAAGGGAGATAGATATTGCGGAGGATAAAGTAGCTCCTATGGTCCTGCCGGATTATACGAGGAAGGAGACAAAGGAGAAACAACTCACCACGCAATATTTGGGAACCCTGCGCTGAAGTCACTCAGGACCTTGCGTCCGCGATAAATAATTGTAGGGGCGTATAGCGTTTGCACCCCTCCGTTTTCTTGCTTTCTAAAGGATCCAAAGGATTAAAGGAACACATATATGCGTTCCCTACATCTTCTCTGCGCCTGGGAGTGCGTTGCACGCAGACTGATTCCTCTGCGTCTATGAAGATGGCGAACTACTCACTCTCTATCTCTCTTTGTTTGATTCCTTTACTTCACGGAGAAATTCCTCTTTTATCCTCTCCATCTTCTCCTTGTTGTAGGAAAGACCTAATTTTCTTAGAACCTCCCTTACTCTTTTTTTAGAATATCCGCTTTCCACAAGAGATAAAAGTAGTCTCTTGTATCCTTCATCACTCCTTTCCCATTTTCTTCCGTGTAAAAGAAGAGAGCGAAATTCGTCTTTTCTATCCCGAGGAATTTCCACATCCAATCCCATTGATCCAGCTTGCACTCTTCTGGGATAATAACCGTTACCTTTTATACAAGTTTCCTTTCACTCAGACACAATTTTTGACAAACTCCCGATTTGAGTGTAATGCTGGTTTTTATTATACAATGCTTATAGCATCTTTTCTTTATGAGGTATTTAAGAAAGATGTTGTAGAAAGAGTTGTCACTATTATAGAAGAAAAGGGTTATGCAACTACTTTCAGAAGGCGTATAATAGATTTTGCAGCAAAGATAGTCCGAACTGGTAGAGAAATTATTCTGAAAGCAACAGGAGCAGTTTGGGAGAGGATAAAGATCCAGAAACTCTGGGAGAAGGCAAACAGTCCATCTGCAATATCTACAGCATAGATAATTCCTTTCCCCAGAAAATATAATTTTCTTGATTCACGGGAGAGGTCTGTCTTAAAAATCTGAGAAAGGCATAGAATAGCTGGAACATGGTTAAATTGGACTAAAATCTTCTATATTCCATTCTCCAGAAGGAGGAAAACAGATTTCAAGTCTGTGAGGGGTTGACAAATTGGAATATCCTATTAGTTTTTTTGTGAACAAAGAATTGCCCAATTTAGGATAGGGGTTTTTAAATTGAATAATAAAGGGGATATTTTTTTATTAACTTAAGGTTATTAAATTAATGAAAAAAGATAGTAGAGCAAGAATAGGGGTATATGTTTGTCATTGTGGTGGGAATATATCCGAGGTTGTGGATGTTGAAGAGGTAGTTGGATTTGCGGGGAAACAGCCGGGTGTTATACTGTCGAAAAACCATACTCATATGTGTTCAGATATTGGTCAACAACTTATCATAGATGATATTGAGGAACACGATTTGGACAAAGTTGTTGTTGCAGCCTGTTCCCCTCAATTCCAGGGTGAAACATTCATGAGGGTACTCGAGACAGCAGGCTTGTCACCCTATGTGGTTCAGATGGCAAATATTCGCGAGCAATGTGCCTGGCCTCACTTTGATACTCCGGAACTTGCTACCAAAAAAGCAAAAGAACTGGTTAACGCAGCAATAGCAAAAGTGAGATTCTCCGAGCCCCTGGAGAAAAAGACCATGCCCATAGGGAAAAGAGTTCTGGTGATAGGGGGTGGTATTGCAGGGATTCAGGCTTCACTTGATCTGGGAGATGCGGGTTTTGAGATTTACCTGGTCGAAAAAGAGCCAAGTATCGGAGGACACATGGCACAACTTTCAAGAACCTTTCCAACTGAAGACTGTTCTGCCTGTATCCTTAGCCCGAAGATGGCTGATGTCCAGTCCAACCCTAATATAAATTTACTTACCTACTCTGAGGTGGAGAATGTTGAAGGTTATCTTGGCAATTTTAAGGTGAAAGTTACTAAAAAACCAAGATATGTAGATATGGATAAGTGCGTTGCTTGCGGTGATTGTGAAGAGGTATGTCCTGTGGATATTCCTGATGAATTTGAGGAAGGACTGACAACTCACACTGCAATTTATACTCCGTTTGGCTTTGCTGTACCACACAGGAATTTGATCGATCCGGAAGCCTGTATCAATCTCCAGAGGGATATAAATTCTTGTGGTAATTGTATAGAAGTATGTAAAGAAGATGCAATAAATTTTAATGACAAGCCTGAAGAAATAGAATTTACGGTTGATACAATAATAGTAGCAACCGGCTATGATATTTTCAACCCTTCAGAAAAGAAGGTCTACGGATATGATAAGTTTAAGAATGTAATAACTGCTCTGGAGATGGAACGAATGATAGTTAAAGCTGCAGAAGGGAATCCAATAAGAGATCCGGGAAAGAGAATTGGATTTATTCAATGTGTTGGTTCAAGAGATGAGCAGGTGGGAAGAGAGTACTGCTCAAGAGTGTGCTGCATGTATGCAACAAAACTTGCGAGTCTGCTGAAACATTCCAAGCCAGAAAGGGATATTTATGTTTTCTATACGGACCTCCGCGCTTTTGGCAAAGGATTTGAAGAGTATTATAAGAGGGCTCAGAATATGGGTGTCAAATTCATAAGAGGTAGAGTTGCGGAGGTAATGGAGGATTCAGGTTCAAATAAGGTAATACTAAAAGCAGAAGATACACTTACCCGTCAGATAATAGAAGCTGAATTCGATACCGTTGTATTGTCAGTGGGTATGGGTCTGTCAAAGAGTACCGATAAAATTGCAGAAATGTTAAGGCTTGCAAAGAGTGAAGACGGATTTCTTAAAGAGGCTCATCCAAAGTTCAAACCTGTTGACACTAATAGAGAGGGTATATTTCTGGCTGGAACCGTCCAGGGTCCTAAAGATATACCTGATACGGTAGCCCAGGCATCTGCAGCTGCATCCAGAGCCGTAAGATTGATGAACCAGAGAGAGTACCCAATAGAGCCCATAGTAGCGTTTGTCCATGAAGAACAGTGCGATGGATGTGAACTTTGTATTGATAGCTGTCCCCTAAATGCAATCTCAATTTCCGCAGAGGTAGCCGAAGTAAACGAAGCATTATGTAGAGGATGTGGGAGTTGTGTTGCTTCCTGTCCACGGGATGCTCTGGATTTGCATATGTATACGAATAAGCAATTACTGGAAGAGATTAAAAATGCCCTGGAGGGAAAAGAAGAAGGAGAAACAAGAATACTTGTAGTTGCTGATGATACCTGCACCTACCGACTTGCGGATTCAGTAGGAACTGCAAAACTTTCATACACCACGGATTCCATTATTATAAGAGTTCCCAGTGGAAGCCGGATTACACCTAAACTCATGTTAGCTGCTTTCAAATTGGGTGCCGATGGAATATTCATTGGTGAATGTGAAGATAGGACTTCTCCTTTTCCTCATAGTGGTCAGGTTATCAGAGAGAATATAACAAAAGTACGGGAAATTTTGAAGGAAGAAGGCATAAAGCCGGAAAGGTTACGATTTGTACAATTTGTTACTATAATGTTGAAGGGCTTCGTTGATAATGTGAACGGATTGGTGAATTACGCAAGGGAAGCAGGGGCTATATCCCCGGAAAAGCGAGAGAAATTGGTTGAAAATGTAAATAAAAGATTATTCGGAGAAGAGTATGATTAAGAAACTTAAACTATCTGACAAAAATGTGGATTTTCTGAAGAAGATTGAAGAATTATCAGGTGAGGTGATAACTCGATGTGACCAATGTGGAATCTGTTCGGCAAGTTGCCCCATGGTATCCGAGATGGATATTACACCTTCCCAGTTGATGAGAATGGTACAGCTTGGAGAATCTGAGGTTATGGAGTCAAAAGCCATGTGGTTGTGCGCCTCCTGTTTTACTTGCACTGTAAGATGTCCCCGCGGATTGGATTTGTCCAAGGTAGCAGAGGCACTAAGACAGGTGGAACTCCGTCAGGCTATAGATCATATTGATGTAAAGAAACTCTCGAAGGATGAAATGAAGCGATTACCTCAGATTGCTCTGATAAGCGGTATGAGAAAATTTACAGGATAGATTAATGAAGGTTTCATATTATCCCGGATGCACTCTTAAAACAAAGGCAAGAAATTTTGAAACCTCTGCCCTCGCTGTTGCCGAAAAGTTAGGTATAGAGTTGATTGAACTTTCCAGATGGAACTGCTGTGGAACCGTTTTTTCGCTTACCGATGATGATTTGATTCATCATGTAGCCCCAATCAGAAATCTGATAAGGGTGCAGGAGATGAATAAAAATGGACTGGTGGAAAACGACCACAGGCTCGTTACCTTATGTTCAATGTGTTATAACACGTTAAAGAGAGCGAATATTCGAGTAAAAGAAAAACCTGATGATCTTAAAAAGATAAATGACTTTATGTATCTGGAAGAAGATTATAAAGGTAATGTGGAAGTTATACATTTTTTAGAACTAATAAAGGATATAGGTTTTGAGAAAATAAAAGAGAATGTAACGAATCCTTTCAAAGGATTAAAAATAGCTCCATACTATGGATGTATGCTTTTAAGACCTAAGGAAGTTGGAATTGACGACCCTGAGGAACCTGTAATTCAGGAAGAATTGATTTTCGCTTTGGGTGCAGAGGTTATCGATAATCCTTATAAGAAAGTTTGTTGCGGTAGTTATCAGACAATCCGGGATAAACAGGTCGTTTCCAATCTTGCCTATGACATCCTGACTCACGCTCAAAACGCAGGAGCAGAGGCTATTTCGTTAAGTTGCCCTCTCTGTGCTTTTAATCTTGATTCCAGACAGAAGGAAATTAAGGAGAAACATTCTGATTTTACCAGGATTCCAGTGTTTTATTTTACCCAGCTTATGGCGATTGGTTTTGGATTAAATGAAGATTATTATGGTTTTGACCTGAATTATGTGAATCCAGAGCCATTGTTAAAGGAGAAAAATCTTATTGGGAGGAACAATGCCAAATAAAGAAGAAACCTCATCAGATAAGAAATTAGATTCGAAAGAGATTATGGACAGAATTGCTGAAGCAAGCAGGCAGGTGGTTTCCGGGGTTGAAGATGAAGAGGTGGAGAACTGGGTAACTATTTATATAATGGGGAGAGCCTATGAAGTTCCTGCCGACCTTACTATATTGACTGCAATGGAGTATGCAGGGTATAAATTCGTTAGAGGTGTTGGTTGCAGGCAGGGATTCTGTGGGGCCTGTTCCACGGTCTATAGAAAAAAGGGTGAATATAAACTTCAGACCGGTATGGCATGTCAGACCAGGGTTGAAGATGAGATGTATCTTGTTCAGATACCTTTTGTCCCTGCCGAGAAACCTTCTTATGACCTAACAGAACATGAATACGATGTTAATGTGCTTTTTGAATATTATCCGGAACTTGCAAGATGTGTATCCTGCAATACCTGTACAAAAGCCTGCCCTCAGGATCTGGAAGTTATGGATTACGTTCAGGCAGCTATTAAGGGCGATTTTAAAGGACTTGCCGAGGAATCCTTTGATTGTATACAGTGTGGGCTCTGCGCAATAAGATGTCCTTCTGAAATTGTGCAATACAATATTGCTCAATTAGGAAGAAGACTGTATGGAAGGTATGATAGTCCGGAACCTGAACACCTTAAGAAAAGATTAGAAGAGATAGAAGAAGGCAAATTCGATAAAGAGATGAAAGAAATTACAAAACTAAGCAGAGAAGAACTGGAGCGGATGTATGCAGAAAGAAAAAGAGAAGAAGATTAATTCAGGAGGATAAGATGGCTGAATTAAAGTATATTGAAGGTTATCCTGAGAATATGTATAAACTTATTGATAAAGTTCATGCCACAAGGCAGAAGAGAAAGGACTACACTCCCGAGCCAATGAGCAGGGAGGAGCAGGAGGAGGTCTTAAATCTTCATCCTGATTATGCACCCGGAGGTAAAAGAAAGATTTCCATCGGGCAGAATAAAGGAGATATTGCTCCGGACCCGGTCGTGAATTTGCTCGAAGCCTATCCACTTGTGGAAGAGGAGGAGATTGATATTTCCTCTGCAGATTACAGTGTAGATATCTTAATAATTGGGGGAGGACTTGCAGGAACCACTGCCGCAATCTGGGCAAATAATGAAGGGATATCCAAAGATAAAATTTTACTTGTTAATAAATTAAGACACGGAGATGCCAATTCAATTATGGCAGAAGGGGGGACTCAAGCAGCAGACAGGGAGGTTGATTCCCTGAAGAGGCATTATATCGATACTATGGGGGGAGGGCACTTCACAAATAAACCGGAAGTTCTGCGTGGATTGGTTGAAGATGCACCCTTTATAATGCACTGGTTGCACGAATTAGGTGCAATTATTGATAAAGAAGAGAATGGAAATTTTGTGGAGAAATGGGGAGGTGGGACATCAATCAGGAGGTTGCACTCCTGCAAGGACTATACAGGTCTTGAAGAATTAAGGGTTATTAGGGATGAATTTCGAAGTAAGGAGATAGGATGTATTGAACATTACCCTGCTATTGAATTCCTTACTGATGGAGAAAATAGAGTTACAGGAGCGGTTCTTTATAATCTTGAAACCGGAGAATATAAGATTGTGGAGGCTACCGCAACAATTCTTGCTACCGGTGGTTTCGGACGACTACATATAAGAGGATTCCCGACCACCAATCATTACGGAGCCACTGCTGATGGAATCGTATTAGCATACCGGGCAGGGGCAAAATTGAGGGATACTGATACAGTCCAATATCATCCCACTGGAGCAGCATATCCGATTCAGATTGTAGGCTATCTTCTCACAGAGAAACTAAGAAGTTCCGGAGCGCAACCTGTTAATATAGATGGAGAAGCCTTTGTTTTTCCTCTCGAACCAAGGGATGTGGAAGCCTCTGCGATAATAAGGGAGTGTTATGTCAGAGATAAAGGAATCACCACTCCAACTGGCCTCAGAGGTGTCTGGCTGGATACTCCTCTGATTGATGAAAAGTACGGTAAGGGCTATATTGAGAAAGCCTTTCCCGGAATGAACAGGATGTTCAGTCGGTATGATATTGATATGACAAAAAATCCTGTTCTCGTCTTCCCCACACTTCACTATCAAAATGGAGGAGTGGAAACAGATCCCCATGGTCATACCACTATTGATGGATTATGGGTAGCAGGCGAAGTTTCAGGAGGAGTCCATGGAAAGAACAGACTTATGGGAAATTCAACCCTGGATACCATGGTATTCGGTAGAAGGTCTGGAATTTCAACTGCTGAATATGTGAAATCAGGGGCAAAACAGGGCAAACTTACCCTTGAGCATCAGAAAAGATATGTTGAAATGCTTAAGGAAGCAGGCATCAAACCCGAAAGAAGGTCTCCAATCCTTTTACCAGAATATAGAGGTAAAGAATCTCTGGCAAGAATGATAGATATATTTTAAAGATGTATAAGAATAATAATTATTCTGGAAAAGATAGAATAAAAGGTTTTTTGTGGCTATTTTTCTCTCTTTTTATACTCTGGCTTCTCCTTACATCGACCTTCTATTACCAGGAATTCTGGGTTGGAATTGTTATATCTTTTATAATCGCTATCACCACTCATGAATTTTATATTCGACTCGGTTTCCCCCCTGTAACACCTAAAAGATTCGGATTTTTTATCCTTTATATATTCATTCTCTTCTGGGAGATAATAAGGGCTAATCTGGATGTTGCTTCACGGATCATTCGTCCGTCTTTACCCATAAATCCCGGTGTGGTGATTATAAAGACCCGGCTTAAATCAGATCTGGCAAAAATAATCCTTGCTAATTCCATAACCCTGACACCGGGAACGTTTACTCTTGATATTCAGGAGGATAGATTGCTGATTCACTGGATTGACGTCAGAGCCACCGCTATTGAAGAAGCCACTGAAATAATAGGTGGAAGATTTGAAAAGTATCTGAGGATTATATTCCAATGATTGGAACTATTTATCTCATAATTATTGGATTGGGAGTTGTATTGTGTTTGCTACGGATGATGAAGGGACCGACTGCTCCCGACCGCGCAGTTGCTCTGGATACATCGGTAACGGTTACCACGGCACTATTGGTCCTGATTGGTCTTATCCTGAAAAGAAAAATATATCTGGATGTCTCGCTTGTATACGCTGTTTTAACCTTTATCGGTTCTGTCGCAATTGCAAGATATCTTGAAGGAGGGATTGAATGACCTGGGGTTGGTGGGTCACAGGTTTTGGAGTAATATTTTTATTTCTGGGTAGTCTTGGCATTTACAGGATGCCTGATGTATACAACAGGCTTCAGGCAGGGACAAAATGCACAACACTTGGAGCCTTCTGTGCTATTCTTGGTGTTGGGATAATAGAACCTTCCTGGTTCTGGACTACATTAATAATTGCTGTATTTGTTTTACTGACAAATCCAATATCAAGTCACGCATTCGGAAGGGCATCATACATGTCTTCAGTTTCGTTCTGTGAGAAGACCAAAGTGAATCAATCAGAAGATTTCTGCAGGGATGAAGATAATGATACTTGAGATAATACTTGTTTTCGTAATGCTGATTGCAGCAGCCGCAGCAGGAATTTTTAAAGATCTATTGAACGCTGTTATTGCCGTAGGCTTTGTTAGTTTCATTGCTGCAATCCTGTTCTATTTTCTCCAGGCTCCGGATGTTGCGATGGCTGAGGCTTCCATCGGCGCAGCCCTGACCGTAGCTATTTTCATCATTGCAATTAAGAAGACGAAAAGGTTTGAAGAAGATGAGGAAGGCAGTTAGTTTTATCCTTGTTGTCATAATAGCAATAGGGATTGGGCTCTCCCTTCAGGAGGTACCCTTTGGAAAGACGAAAAGTGAAGTGAGAAAATACTGCCTGGAAAAAGGAATTGAACAGACAGGAGCAACAAACATAGTAACCTCAGTGGTGGTCAATTATCGTGGATTTGATACCCTTGGGGAAGTGACAGTGCTCTTTCTTGCTGCAATTGGTCTCTCTGCGATTCTTTACAGGGAAAAAGAAGGGGAAAGAAAAAATAGGAGAAGGAGCAGTTTGATTTTATATACGGGTTGCAAATTTCTGTTCCCCCTGATTCTTCTTTTCGGCGCTTATATCTTTATTCATGGACACTTAACTCCTGGAGGAGGTTTTCAGGGAGGTGCTATAGTAGCTTCCGGTTTCCTCCTTGTTATTCTTGGTTCACGAAGTTGGTGGGGTTTTAATAGAAGTAAAATGAAGATAACAGAGTCCCTTTCGGGACTAATTTTTGTGGTTGTAGGTCTACTGGGACTCCTTTATGGTGGACATTTTCTCTTGAATTATTTGCCAAAAGGAATTCCCAATGAACTCTTCAGTGCCGGTATCATTCCTATTATCTATATTGCAATAGGATTCAAGGTGGGCTCAGAAATAACCGGCATTATAGATGACATGATTAGGAGTGGATAATGGAATTTATTGAGAATTATCTCTATTATATTGCCTCTTTTGGTTTAATCCTCATAGGTCTTTATATAATTTTGATAAAGAAAAACCTGATAAAGATGATTATTGGTCTTTCAATTATGGATACGGGAGTAAATATTTTATTGATTTCCATGGGATATTTATCCGGAGGGACGGCTCCTATCTTCTCACGTGAGAATCTCTTGCCCTCCAGGATGGTTGATCCCGTGCCCCAGGCTCTGGTGTTAACCGCTATTGTAATAGGATTGGCAATCATTGCTCTTGCTCTTTCCCTGACAATAGTCCTTTACAGGCATTATGGAACCCTCAACACTAGAAAGATAAGGGATCTTAAATGGTAAACCCTGTTCTACTTATCGTTATACCCCTTGGCGGAGCATTCGCTATACCTTTATTCGCATTTATATCCAAACATCTATCCAAATACATATCCATGATTGTAGCTCTGGCAATGTTAATAATAGTGGGTGTACTGATTCCGGCTGTCTCAAAAAATCCAATAGTGGTGAAGATTGGAGGTTTTCGACCTCCTTTTGGAATAAACCTTGTGGTAAGCCCCTTTTCCCTCTTCTTTGCAGGAATTGTAAGCCTTGTGGGCTTTCTCGTATCCATTTATGCAATAAAATATATCCAAAAGGGAGATATTGATAAATATCATCTACTTTTCCTTCTCTTTCTGGCGGGTTCGGTAGGAGTTGTCCTTACCGGTGACATATTTAACATGTTTGTCTTTTTTGAGATACTCTGTATTTCTTCTTATGCGCTCGTTGCCTATAACAGAGATAAGGATGGTGTGGAAGCAGGGATAAAATATCTCATTCAGGGGTCTGTAGGTTCAGCCTTTATTCTCATAGGAATTGGTTTAATCTATGGTCTCTGCGGTTCACTCAATATGGCAGATATCGCAAATCAAATCCATTCTGTAAATTCTCCATTATTATTTCTTGCTCTTTTTCTTTTTATTACCGGTTTTGGAATTGAAGGGGCAATATTTCCTTTGAATGCCTGGTTGCCTGATGCTCATTCGTCGGCTCCATCGACTATAAGCGCCGTGCTTTCTGGTTTTGCAATCGAAGTAGGAATCTATGCAGTGGTGCGATTTGTCTGGACCGTGTTTGGAGCATCAAATCTCCTCCACTTCCTTGCGGGATTGGGGATACTGACTCTGTTAATAGGAGAGTTATCAGCGTTTAAGCAGAACGATATTAAGAGGCTTCTTGCTTATTCATCAATTGGACAGATTGGTCTCATTCTTTTTGCCATTTCTATTGGAACTGCCGAGAGTATTTCCGGAGGACTTTTCCAGGTTTTATCGCATGCTCTTTCTAAGGCACTCCTCTTCCTTGCAGCCGGCTATATGATATGGAAGGTTAGTTCCAGAAAAATTGAAGAAATGAAGGGAATTGGAGTCAGAATGCCCATTACCTCTTTTTGTTTCCTGATTGGTGCATTCTCTCTCGTGGGCTTACCTCCTTTTATCGGATTTCCCAGTAAGTTTATTATTATAAAGTCTGCTTTATTAACCCATCAGGCTTATTTCTATTTTCTTGTTGGTGCCGTTTTGCTGGGAACAGTAATCGAGATATCCTATTTCTTTAAACTCCTGCAAGGAATTTTTTCGAAAACCGAAGAGACAGGGATAGACGAAGCTCCTTTGACCGCCCTGGTCCCAATGGTGATTCTGACTCTTCTTATCGTAGGAATCGGTGTATATCCACAGGCTATAAATCAGTTTCTGCACCTTGCTTCTCATAATCTGATTGATAAAATGGGTTATATTGAACAAGTTCTTGGAGCATTATAATGCTACTTGAATGCACTTTACTCATCGGCTTTGGAGGAGCATTTCTTGTTTACCTTCTCGGTAAGATTTCTGCCAGAGTCCGGGATTTCTTTGCTATCTTATTATCGGTTGTCCTGGTGGTTCTTGTTTCTTTAATGTACAGGACGCCGGGAATAGAGTTGACATACTTTTCTTTCCTTGACTATCCTCTCAGGTTAAAGATGGATTGGATTTCCTGGTTTTTCGGGATTGCTGTCGTATCCATAAATCTCTTTGCTATGATATTCTCTCTATCAGATATGAACCATAAAAAGAGAGTGGATTTATTTTATCTCTTAATGCTCCTTGTAAATGCAGGTATGTTGGGGGTGGTGTTCAGTGGTGATCTTATATCTTTCTATATCTACTGGGAGATAATGAGCTGGTCAACTTTCCTGTTGATATCATTTAAAAAAGAAGGATGGAGTGCGGGATTAAAGTATATTATTTTATCAATTATTGGCTCATTTTCAATGCTTGTTGGTATGCTTGTCATTTATTCACAGTTGGGGACCTTTAACATTAGTGCTATTATGGAGCAAATGCATACCCTTTCACCAGGGTATATTTTCTCAACTTTACTATTATTCTCCATTTCCTTTGGTATTAAAAATGCACTTATGCCGCTCCATACATGGCTTCCTGATGCTTATACAGAATCAGAATCTCCTTTTTCTGCCGTTATTTCCGGTATGCTCACAAGAATGGGGATATACGGTTTCCTTCTAATTTTGTTCGTAATCATAGGGTTAGGGAGATATTTAGAGGTGGGGTCAGGTGGTTATTCCTTTATTTTGTCGTGGCTGGGAGCCATTACCATTATTATGGGAACTTTCATTGCTCTACTTCAGAACGATGCCAAGAAACTGCTCGCCTGGCATGGAATAGGACAGGGTGGATATATGATTTTAGGAATCGCCTATGGATCTAGTCTCGCTGTTGCCGGAGGTATATTCCACACCCTGAACCATGCTATATATATAGTTTTACTTTACTTTAGCGTAGGTGCAGTTGAATACAGAACTCATACGAGGGACCTGAATAGCCTTGGTGGCATAATAAAGAAAATGCCGATTGCATTCATGGGAGCTCTCCTGGGTATTTCAGGGCTTATCGGGGTCCCGTTGACCAACGGGTTTGTATCAAAATGGTTGCTTTACAAGTCATTAATTTTAAATCATTCACCCTTTTTAGCGTTTGCAGCTCTTATTGGGACATGGGGAACTATCCTCTCAGTTTATAAATTTCTCCATAATATGTTCTTAGGGCAATTACCTGAAAAATATTCAAATATAAAAAGAGCACCATTTTCAATGCAATTTCCCATTATTGTTTTTTCATTTACAATTATTCTCTTTGGAGTGCTTCCTGGGATTCCTCTTAATATAATAGGTAAGATGATGGAAAATATGGGTTTTGCTTCAATGCAGGTAAATATCTGGGGAATAGTTACTGAAATGGGAACGCTTAATACTGTAAACATCTTCTTTGCAATAATACTGGTAGTTTTTGGAATTTACATCCTATACAGAATTGGATTCAGGTCAAAAAGGGTTACTCAGGAAGATACTTATGCTGCCGGGCATCCTGCCCCAAGAGATAAATATGCATATACGTCGGAGTTCTATGCTCCTTTATTCCGGGAAATGAAACCTATTTTCAGGGAATGGGTTTCAATATTCTTCGAGAAAATAGTAAAATTCGGAGGGACTTTATCCGATACAATTAGAAAAATATACGTGGGCGATCTCGGAACTTATGTGCTTTATATAGTTCTCTTCCTTGCATTCCTTTTAATTCTAAGAATGGGGTGGAATTTATGGTGATATTGCTTATAGTAGGTTCAATAGTCATTGGTTTTATGGTTGGAGTACTCTTTTTGGGATTTTCAAGAAAAATCAAAGCAAGAATTCACTGGAGATATGGCCCACCATTATACCAGCCCATTATAGATATAGTAAAATTGTTCCATCAGGAAAGCGTATCTCATGGCTTCCTCTTTGATTTTGGAATTCTTCTTTCTCTCGGAGGAGCAATAGTAACCTTACTTTTCATACCAATCGGAAATATTGTTCCCCTGCATGGGTCAGGTGGTTTATTAGTTGTTTTATATCTAATGCTCATTGCGCCGTTGGGTATTGCTTTATCCAGCGTTGAAGCAGCCAACCCAAATGTCTCAATCGGTATCTCCCGGAAATTTATACTTGCTCTTGGTTATGAGATTCCTTTTCTTCTTGTTGCTCTTTCTGTTATGACCAATTATGGAACAACCTCTTTTGTTGAAATAGTGGAACTGCAGAGAGCAAGTCACTGGGGTATAATCTCAATGCCCCTCTCAGGAATTGCCTTGTTACTCATACTCCCTGTAATGATGGGAATGAAGCCATTTGATCAAGTTGGTGCACCCCAGGAGATCTCTTCCGGACCTGAAGTTGAGTATGGAGGAATCTATCTCGCATTATCAAAGATTCAGCATATATACCTGATATTTATAGATATTGCACTATTCGTCGCTCTATTTATGGGCGGAGGGTCGGAACCTTTGACCTTCTTCATGAAAATGCTGCCGATATTCTTAATTGTTCTTCTTATAAGCACAGTGTATCCAAGGTTCAGAATTGAACAGGCATTCAATTACTGTATAAAGTGGCCTACAATAATAGCATTTTTAGGATTATTACTCGTTATCTGGAGGTAAATAATGGATAGAGAACAGGTCATAAAGGCTTTAAAGGATTCAGGCAAGTGGGGTCATAAATATTCTTTCTGGGTTGTTTATTTCTGCACCGGTTGTGGAATAATTGAAATCCCTCCGGTAATAACCTCTCGCTGGGATGCGGAGAGATTTGGCGTTATCCCCGTAGCAACCCCAAGGCAGGCAAATCTCTTTTTGATTACCGGTTATGTTTCTCTGAAAACATTGAGGGCTATTATCAGGACCTATGAACAGATGCCGGAGCCGAAATATACAGTAGGATTTGGTTCCTGCCCGATAAACGGCGGTATGTACTGGGATTCGTACAATACAATAAAACATCTGGATAAATATATACCAATTGATGGTTGGATTGCCGGCTGTATGCCAAGGCCTGAAGCGATATTTATTGCAGTCACACATCTTTGGACTATGATTGACAAGGGAATGGCAGATGCATACAAAAAGTACAGAGAACAATATAAATATTATAGGAGGAATCAGGAGATGGTGCTGGGTGAACTCGAATGGCCTCCGTTATATCCAATAGATGAAGATGAATAAAAAGTTAGCGGAAGAATTAGAATTAACGTTTAAGGATATTGAGGTAAGTACACCTGAGGATACCAAAATAGAAATCTTTGCACACAAGGAGCAGGTTTTAACAATCTTGAGATTTCTTAAAGATAAGGGATATAACCATTTAGCCCTTATCTCCTGTGTGGACTGGATCGAGAAGGCAGAATTTGAGTTAGTCTATATCCTTACTCCTTATTTGCAGGATTATGAAGCATACAAGGAGATAGGGGATATTCATCTGAAGATGAGAATTCCCAGAGAGAATCCGGAATTTGAAACGGTAATTCCAATCTTTGCCAATGCCGAGCCTTATGAACGGGAAATTCATGAACTCTTCGGAATAAAATTCGCTGGCCATCCACGACTGACTCACCTACTTCTGGAAAGAGATTATGCGATACCTCCGTTCAGGAAAGATTTTGATACAAGGGAGTACGTTAAGGATGTTTTTGATTCAATTCCTCCTATTAAAGGGGAGAAAAAGTGAGAGAACTTGAACTTTATTTTGGACCGCAGCATCTCGGAATGGTGGGGAATTTTAGCATTACATTGAAGGTTGAAGGAGACCGCATTTTAAAAGCAACTGCAAATCCTGGATACCTCCATCGCGGGTTTGAGAAACTTATGGAGTACAGAACCTGGATACAGAATTTCCCCCTTGTCTGTAGATTAAATGTGATAGAGCCTGACCATATGGAAATGGTATATGCAATGGCGGTGGAGAAGTTAGCCGGGATAGAAGTCCCGGAGAGGGCACAATGGATAAGAAGTATATATCTTGAACTTGCCAGAGTTGGTTCGCACCTCTTTGGCTTGTGGGCTTATGCCAATATGCTGGGTTTTGATACCATTGCTCAATGGGCAATGTATCACAGGGATCTCATTTTAGACCTCTTTGAAGAATTAACAGGTGGTAGAGTTTATCATATTTATATCTGGCCCGGGGGGGTAAGGCGTGATTTTCCGGATGGTTTTGCGAATAAAATAGTGGAGACATTACATTCCATAGGGAAGTGTGTTCCTGATTATGATGATACGTTTTTTAATAATCCACTGTTTTATGAAAGAGCCCACGGCATAGGGAAAATAACACAGGAAGAAGCAAAGGAATGGGGAGCGGTAGGTCAGGTATTAAGGGCAACAGGGATACCGTATGATATAAGAAAAGTCGAACCTTATGCTGCTTATGATAAGGTTGATTTTGACATCCCTACCCGAGAAAATGGTGATGCATATTCAAGGATATGGGTGATAAGAGATGAACTAATAGAATCTGTTCATTTAATATTTAAGTTACTGGACAAGTTACCTGAGGGTGAAGTATACAATAAGGTTCCCAATCCATTCAAATGGAAAGTTCCGAAAGGAGAAGCCTATGTTCGAGTTGAATCTTCCCGGGGAGAACTGGGACTTTACATGGTCAGCAATGGTAAAGATAAACCCTATAGAGTTCACTTCAGAACACCTTCATACCCTCACGGTTTGACCATTTTAGAAAAAGTGTTAGTGGGTGAAAATATCGCAGATGTGGGCAATACTATGATAAGCCTGTATGTTGTTGCTCCGGAGATAGATAGATAAAAGGGGGAGTGGAAAAGATGAACAAAAAACCTAAAAGTTTAAGGCCTCTTAAGGCTATAAAATATCTTTTCAAAAAACCCAAAACTTTAAGATATCCATTTGAATTAAAGGAACCCTCAGAAAGATATAGAGGTTTGCATCTTAATAATTGGGATAAATGCACAGGGTGTGGAAATTGTGCTGATATATGTCCAAATGTAGCGATTGAGATGAAAGAAATACCAGAAATTAAACCTGAGGAAGGAGAAAAAAACGAAAGACCCGAGGTCGATTACGGCAGATGCTGTTTTTGCGGATTATGTGTGGATATCTGTCCTACAGGTTCTCTCAGGCTCTCCAGAGATTACCTCCACATACACTTTGACCCGGATACTTTCAAACTTCTGGCAAGGGATGAGAAAACGGATAAGGAACATTTTCTTCCCCCTGAGAAATATTCTATTTTTAAAGCATCTCTCGCACATCGTAAGGAAGACTATGAAGGATTTGCACCTGATCTGATATATGCATTATTCGACCCCGAACGCATACCGATGTCCCAGATTCCACCTGGAGAGAGAAAATCATCCTTCATTGAACAGGTTAAAGGTTTCAGCCAAGAGGAAGCACAGAAGGAAGCATCACGATGTCTGGAGTGCAAACTATGTGAAGAAGTTTGTCCTGCTGGAATGGACATAGTTGATTATGTACGCAATATATGGGATGATAATCTGGAAGGAGCCATTAGAGATATTTATAAAACAAATCCTTTACCCGGGATCTGCGGGAGAGTTTGCACTCACAATTGTGAATCCGCCTGTGTTTTGGGCCACCAGGGTGACCCAGTATCTATAAGATGGTTAAAGCGATATGCGGTAGATAATATTCCTCTTGAAAAATATCAGAGGGTGCTGGGAACCCAAGAAATAGAATCAATAGGTAAGAAAATTGCCATTGTTGGTTCAGGTCCCGGAGGATTGGCAACTGCATATTATCTCAGATTGATGGGTTATGAAACCGTTGTTTTTGAGAAATTACCCAAACCCGGTGGAATGATGAGGTATGGAATACCTGAATATCGGCTTCCTTATGAGGATATGGATAAGGATATTGATTATATTAAATCAACTGGTGTTGAGATAAGATGTAATACAACGATTGGAAAGGATATTATATTAAAGGATTTGAAAGAAAAATATGATGCTGTTTTTGTATCCACAGGGTTACATGTTGGAAGGACAACTGGTGTTCCTGGAACAGATCATCCTGATGTTTTTCAGGCAATCGAACAACTCAGAAAGGTAACAATGGGAGAAGAGATAAAAGTCACCGACAAGATTGTGGTGATTGGTGGTGGAGATGTTGCTATGGATATTGCAAGAACACTTATTCGGTTACAGATGCAGGAGTTTAGTAGGGTTGATATTGCTGTAAGTTGTTTGGAAACAAGAGATATTATGCCTGCCACTCCCGAAGAGATTGAGGAAGCTCTGGAGGAGGGTATTGACCTTTATCCCGGATGGGGTCCTGAGGAAATTATAATCGAGGATGCCAAAATAACAGGTGTGGTTATGAAGAAATGCCTCAGAGTTTTTGACAAGGAAGGTCGTTTCAATCCGGAATTCGATGCCCATGAAAAGATGGAACTTAAAGGTTCGATGGTGGTTGAAGCAATAGGGCAGGGACCTGACTTTACTTTTCTCCTTGGTGGGATAAAAGAGGAACTTGAGTATGAGGGAAGAAGAATAAAGATAAACGAATATGGACAGACCTCTCTCCCATGGCTATTCCTGGGAGGTGACCTTATCGGAGGGCCCGATGTTATAACCGCAATTGATACCGGACATAAAACTGCAAAAGGTATCGATAGGTTTATTTCAAAGAATGAATAAAGGGAGAATAAAATGGATAAAGAGGGTATCCCTTAAGGAACTATTGAAAGGCTCCTCTTTTATACAGAATGTCTGGTAACTTTTCAAGAGACAGGAAGAAAACAATTTTCATCTTCGGAGATTGCAAAAAGACTCAAACTCAAGCCTACATTAGTGAGGAAGGACCTTTCTTATATTGGACCGTTAGGAAGGAGAGGGACAGGTTTTAATATAGAAAAAGTCCTCAAAAGAATAAATCAGGTTGTTTATACAAAAAAGAGCGTCCTGTTGCACTTATTGGTGTGGGGGATATCGGAAAATCGCGGTTTGGAAACCGTTCCTACAAAAATGGCAAGACATGTCTTGCCCCTACATTTTTCGTTACAACAAATATTTCTTTGCGGGCTTTGCTCTGGTTTCGTTCTTTGCGAAAGAAGGGGGTGGTGTGCTGAACTTTTCTAATTGACAATTAGGTTAAAGTTGACTATATTAAATTGTATATATATAGTAATTTGAGATATATGAGGCCTAAAGAATTTGAAGCTCAATATGGAAAAGAAACTTATCGAGAACAGATATTATTATTAAAATCAGTTGGAGGGGGTATATTTGGCAAAACAAGAGAAATCTAAGATAAATACTTCTCCTGGCAAACTTACATATACTCGACCAAAGGCGTTTGTAGGGAGAGAGGAAGAATTAGTCCTTCTAAAGGAAGAACTCAATAAATTAGGGAATTTTCCACATAAACCAGTTATAATAATTTCAGGTGAAGCAGGCATTGGCAGAACCCGCTTATTGGAAGAAGTTAGAACTATATTAAAAAACGAAGTTTTTATAAAGGCAGAATGTCAGAAAGAGGAAGAGGAGCCTTATACCTGTTTTAACAAGATAATCAACTCATTGATTGATCTAATTGAAGAGAATTATAAGGAATTTATAAAGGGTTACGGAGATATACTTGTAAGCCTATCTCCAGGGTTAAGAAACAAAAGATACTTGAGAACGGTTGAACCCTTAAAAGAGATAGAGAAATACTACATCTTCGAAAGATTCTTGCAATTCATCATAAATCTGCCGATAGAGAAAAGTATTGTGATAGCCCTTGAGGATTTTCAATACATCAGGAAGGAGTCAATTGAATTTCTTAAGTATTTAACACTCAGTATGCCGATTACATCAAATATAATTTTTATTATAACCTACAGAGAAGAAGAAAAACCTGATGCCCTTATTGAATTTGAAAAGGCAATAGAAGGTTATCTTATCAAGATTCTGCTTGAGAGATTGAATATTCAATCTACAAGGAAGTTTATAACTTCTATGATAGGAGAAATAGAAGAAAATGAACTTGAATATATCTCAGATAAAATATTTAAAAAGACTGCGGGTGTTCCGCTCTTTATTGAACACCTTGTGAAATTATTGATAGAGGAGAAAGCCTTAGCAAAAGAAGAAGATACCTGGATAATAAACGAAGATAAATTATCCGGAATAGAGTTAACCGGGACATGTTTACAAATAATACAAGAGAAGTTGGAAAAGATTCATAATAAAAAGTTAATGAGAGTGGTTCAATATGCATCTATTATGGGTGGTGAATATATAGATAGTGTAATCTTGAATGAGATTATGGATAAAGATATTCGCAGGGAACTTAAAGTATTGAATAACCAATGGATCTTGAGAAAGGAAACCATAGAAGGAAAAGAGAGATTCAAATTTGCTCATCCCATGATAAAAGAGGTTGCATATCAAATGATACCTCAAGATAAGAAAAAGGAATCACATAGGAAGGTTGGATTTGTATTAGAGAAACATCTCCCGGAAGAAAAAGCGATGCTTGCATATCATTTTTCACTCGCCGGGGTCAAAGACAAAGCATATAAGTATTCACTTGCGGCAGGGGTAAATGCAGAAAGGAATTTTGCTTATCTGGACACAATATCACTCTATGAAACCGCACTTCGATTTGCACCTACTGGGGTTAAAAACGCAAAAATAAGGGTCCGATTAGCAAGGTTATATAGAATCACCCGTAATTTTGAGAAAGGCGTGAAGCATTTAAATGAGGTGATTTCGCAAAAAAAAGATAGGGAGCTTAAAGTAAAGGCAATGGTAGAATTAATGGAGATTAAAAGGTTGCAAGGTGAGAATGATGAAGCAGTTAAACTTGGTGAAAACGCTTTGAAGTTAATCGGTAAAGGAGTCTCTAAAGCAAAAGCTGAAGTGTATATAATATTTGGAAAAATATTCGTCTTACAGAATGAATATAGTAAAGCATTGAATTATCTAAATAAGGCTCTATTGATAGGAGATAAATTGGAGGATAAGGAACTTCAAGCAGAAACAAGGACTATAATAGGAGTAACTTATGGTCGTTGGGGTGAATTTAATATTGCAATTAAGCATTTGAAAGAAGCATTGGAGCTTGCCGAGCGTAAAGATACCAAGGCTAAAATATATATAAACTTAGGGTTTGTATACCATGGAATGGAGGATATCGAAAAAAGTGATTTTTATACTCAAAAGTCAATAGAATTAAGTAGGAAAATCGGAAATATAAGACGTCTGGGAATAGCATATAATAATCTTGCATCAACCCATCAGATAAGAGGAAGATCAAATGATGCACTGAAATACTATAGGTTATCTTTAGAGTATGCAAAACGAATAGCATATAAAGTATTCTTACCCCTGGTATATTCCAATATAGGGAGAGTGTACGCTCAAATTAATAAATCAGACCTGGCAATAGAGTATTGTAATAAAGCCCTGGAGTTATTAGAGAATGAGAGCCATAGGGAACCCTGGATAGTTTTTAATGTTTACCGAAATGCCGGGGACATATATTTCCTCTGCGAGGATTTTGATACAGCGATCCTTTATCTGAAAAAATCAATGGAATTAGGAAAAGAATTAAATAATTTACCAGAATTGAGCAAGGTACGCCTCCTACTCTCTGACATATATGCTGATAAAGGCAATCTTGACGAAGCCGAAGACTTGTTGTCAAAAGTAGAAGAGTACGAAAGAGATAATAAGAATACAACACTGCTTGGTTTAAGTTACAGGACAAGATCTAAAATTATAAAAAAGGATTCACCGCAAGAAGCGATGAGGTATTTAGAAAATAGTTTAGATGCATTTGGTAACCCATTATTAGAGACAGAAAAGGTGCAGACCCTTTATGAAATGGGTATATTATACCTAAAAATGGATGAATACCAGGATGCACTTGATGTGCTTCTACAGGCAAAAGAGATTCAACAAGAAAGAGAAGAGGCTTACTGGCTTGAAAAGATAGAAAAATCAATTGGAGAAGTTGAAGAACTACTACCTGTCTTACCAAAACAGGTGAGCCTGGAGATTGGAGTATTATTACCAATAGTGAGACTTATTAGTAGCAAGATCTCATTGGATAGGTTTATAGAAGAGGCGTTAACACTCGTGAGGAGTACTCTGCAGATCGGTCAGACTGCAATAATATTTTTTGAAGATGGAGAAATACAGAGGGTTTATTCGAATGAAGAAATAGACGAAAAAACACAACGAGATATTACCCTGACAGGTAAATCAGTCTATCAGAAGAAGGAATTAGTGCTTAAACAGAAAGGATTAACACTCTGTATACCCATTGAGGTAGAAAGTAGGATTAAGGGTGCTTTTTATATGCAAAAAAAGTTAAGCCAATTTGAACCCGAAGTAATAGAATTCCTAAAACTACTAAGCTCTATTTTTTGGATAGGGATTGAACATATTAAATTACGCGAAGAATTTCCGACAAAGTCTTTGCAAGGAAAAAAGGCAATTTTGCACTTCGGTAATATCGTTGGTGAGAGTAAAGCAATGCAGAAGATTTATAATCTCATAAAAAACTGCGCCGAATCAGATGTAACAGTTTTGCTTGAGGGTGAAACAGGAGTTGGGAAGGAATTAGTAGCCAGTGCAATACATTCTTACAGCCGGAGAAAGGGAAGTTTTGTACCAATCTATTGTGGTGGAATGCCGCATTCTCTATTTGAGGGCGAATTTTTTGGATATAAAAAGGGTGCATTCACCGGGGCGATACATGATAAACTTGGATTACTGGAAGAAGCCAATGGAGGTACGATTTTTTTCGACGAAATAACCTCAATTCCTTTATCAATTCAGGGGAAGCTCTTACGTGTATTACAAGATGGCAAATTCAGAAGGTTAGGCGAGACAAAACTTAAAAAAGTAGATGCTCGTATAATCTCAGCAACCAATCAAGACATTGAAAAATTAATCGCAAGAGGTGAATTTAGAAAGGACCTGTTCTATAGAATTACCACTATGAGGATGAAAATACCAACTTTAAGAGAACGAAAAGATGATATTCCATTATCAGTAAATCACTTTTTGGAGAAATTTAATAAGAGATTTGGCAAAAACATGAAAGGATTTACAGAGGAAGCAATGCAAGCACTGATTAATTATAGATGGGAAGGGAATGTGCGCGAACTTGAACATGAAATAGAAAGATTAGTAGCAATGAGTAAGAAAGAAAGCATAACAATTGATGATTTAAAGGAAGAAATAAGAGAGACAAAACTAACTAAAAACAAGAGTATTGTGAGATTAGATAAATTTATGAAAAACAGGGAGCGCGAATATATCTTAAGGGCATTGGAACAATGCAATTTTAATGCACCCGAAGCAGCCAAATTATTAAGAATTGGCAGAGCTACACTATACAGAAAACTCAAAGAATTCAAAGAGCAAGAATAGTCTCAATTGTGAGACTTCACCAAAAAACATACAGAATCTGGAGCAAACTTTGCAAATAAAGCCCTTCAGAATATTTTAACAATTTTTTTGTCTCATTTTTGAGACCGAATAGGCGACTTTCTTATCATATTCAGTAATATATGCTTACAAAGCCTTGAAATTAAAGATGTTCCGTTTTATATACATTTTTTGGCACGAAATTTGTATAAATATAATATATTGAGTTATTCAATTTGGAAAGAGGTATAGAACATGAAACCTAAGAATTTGAAGGGGAGGTTATTATGCGTAGATGTTTGTTGTTTCTCTTTGTCTTATTAATTCCTGCATCATTGTGGGCACAGACCGTACTTTTAGATGAAGGATTTGAAGGAACTTTTCCACCAACGGGCTGGCATATAAAGAATCTCGGAACCCAGACATCCGGAGAAACCTGGATGCAGAGTAGTTATAGTCCACATTCAGGAACCTATAGAGCTTTTTCCCAGGATGGTGTATCCGGAGATACTATGAATGAGCGGCTTGTTACGGATTCCATAATCATCCCATCGGGAAATAACTTAAACCTTGCTTTCTGGCATTATCTCCAGTGGGCAAGTTACTCGGATGGACCTGAGTATATCCTGATATCCGAGAGTGATACAAGCACCTCATCGTTTACAGATACAGTCTTTACTCTACCAGGAACTACACCCATATCATGGGATTCTGTGAACCTCGGTCTGGGTTCTGTATATGCAGGTAAAACCATCTATATCGCCTTTGTCCATACCTCAGCCAATGGCTATGCTGATGCCTGGTGTCTTGACGACATTAAGTTAGTTGCAACTACTGCAGTAAACCATGATATAGGGGTTGTTTCAATCCTGACCCCACCGGATCTCTTCTATCCGGATTCATCTTACATTCCATCGGCTATTATCAAGAATTATGGGACTTCTTCGGAGACGGATTTTGAGGTTACCTGCTGGATCAAGAATTCATCAGGGGCGATGCTCTACAATGATACTACCACTTATTCCCTCACCCTTGCACCTGATGATGAGGATACTATCAACTTCTTACAATGGACCCCGACTTCAAGTGGTATAGATACGGTCTATGTTAAGACACTTCTTGCAGATGATTCAGACACGACCAATGATCTAAAACATAAGGTTATATATTCAAGGCTACATACAGGTGGACCGGATGCCTTTGGCTATAGATGGATTGATAGTGATACAACCGATGGTCCTGTTTTTCAGTGGATAGATGCTACAGATGGAACGATTGTTGGCTCCGGAGATGATGAATGTTTTGGAATCCCGATAGATTTTTCTTTCTCGTTTTATGGTTTTTCGTATGATACATTATATGTGGGAACAAATGGTCTCATAGGATTTGGTCCGTCTTCAGGGATTATCAGTCCATTCAATGGTTCTATCCCTGATGTTAGCGTTCCCAACAATGCCTGTTATATCTTCTGGGATGACCTTAATGTTGTTACCGGCGGAAATATCTATTCCAAGTTAATCGGAACCTCCCCTGACCGAATCTTTGTAATCGAATGGCATAAGGTGCGGAGGGTTGGCGTATTTAATGATTCTTTAACCTTTGAGATACTCCTTCATGAGAATGGAGACATCGCATACCAGTATCTGGATGCTTCATTAAACGATGATAATTATACCCAGGGTAAGAGTGCTACAACAGGAATGGAGAACAGCGATGGCACAGATGGTCTTGCCTATCTTGTTGATGGAGAACCTATTGGAAATATTCTGATAGATTCGCTTGCCATCAGGTTTTATATAGGTGAGGATAATCAATCCCCTGTTTTTACCACTTCTCCTAAGAAGAACACCTTTGATACAATCCCTGTGATTACCACACAGATTGTTGATGCTTCTGGTCTGGATTTAGACTCCCTTTACTATGATGTCGGGGGTGGATGGATACCCGTTCCATCCGATAGTATGAATCCATCTACCAATACATATTATTATCATATACCTGCACAACCCAGAGGGACTGTTGTAAACTACTACTTTGCTGCCACAGATGCCTCGGCAGATCAAAACAGGGGAACTGACCCTTCCGATGCACCTACTTCTTTCTATACCTTTACTATCCTTCCTTCTTCAGGTGTAACGATGCTATTCAACTATAGTGGAACACAGGACTATACAGGGGCTGATTATAACGCCTATGTCACGGCCCTTACTGAAGCAGGATATTCGTTTGATACCTATGACAGGGACCAGGAAAATTCTGTTTTGGATTTTTATGAGTATATCTTTTTCGGTATGCCTACACCAGGGTCTCCGGACTCAAATGAGGTTAATGCACTGCTAACCTGGCTCGATTCAGGGGATTCCCTTAATAAGCAAAAGTTTTTTATCACCAGTGGTGATCTTGGATATCAGCAGCATGGACATCCCAACGGATATCCAAACCTGGAACTCTTCCAGCATTATCTCTGGGCTGACTATCTGGGAGGTGGGAATGATGGATTGGATGACGATCCCACTACAATCACCAGTGGCGAGATATGGGGTGTGCCCGGGTTCTTTACAGAGGGAGATACGATTCCTGTAACAGCCCGTGCTCCGGATGTAGTCGCTCCTGACCTTTTGATGTCTTTTTCCAGGAGTATCTTTACCTACGGGGATGGTGCCTGGGTTGCCCATGGAGATACAAACCAGGCCTGCGGTTTACAGGTAGAGGATACCACGCATAATGCTGTGTATATAACCTTTAATTTTTATGAGATCGATTCTATTGCCCGTCCTCTCCTTCTGCAGAAGTGCGTCCAGTGGCTGACAGATCCAACGGGAATTCAAGAGAATCCTATCGTGGGCGCACCAGTTTCATTCTCTTTGAGTCCTGTATATCCGAATCCCTCAAAAGGAGATTTCAGGATAGACTTCAGTTTTCCTGTGGAGAGTAGGGTTACATTGAAGATATATGGACCTCTCGGACGGCTGCGAAAGACACTGATGGATGAAAAGAGAGATGCTGGAGTTTATCAATTACACTGGAAAAATTCTAAAGCTCAAGAGAAACTCTCTGTAGGAATCTACTTTATCAGGATGGAAGCAAAGTCCATAAGAGATAAGAGGGCTTTTCAGAGGACAGAGAAGCTGATTCTATTCTGACACTAATGTAGAATCACTTTAAAAAGCAGGTGTATTTTTATGATTAGTTGCTCGGTAATATCGTTTTCGAAAACGAGGTCAATTTCCGAAAGCCGAGGAAATTGTGGCTCCCGCTCGGCCTCCGAGAGGGTTTCTAAGCGATATCACCTCGCACTAATTGAAATGGATACCCTCAAGCTCGGAGTTTGACAGTATGATATTATGTCCATTAATTTTTGCTAAATATATGCGGTTTAAAAAATGGGGAGTAGAGGGTGAATCTGGAAAACCCTGACAGCCCTACCATGAATGATAACATTATTTGTTGAATTATGTATAATTGCTCAAATCAGAAATATGTAAAAGAAGGAGGTTAACTTGAAAAAGTTATGTATTGTTTTGTTGTTGTGTATACCAACATTTCTTATTGGTGCCGAGCATGATATTATCACTACAAATGCTTCAGGCATCTATTTTACCACTGAGTGGACTGCCCCTTCTGGTGAACACATCAATCATTTCCGTTCATCTTCATCGGGAGGGTATTTATATCTTACCGCGAAAACAACAGGAGGTAGTGAAAAAGATATAATAACTA
The DNA here is from genome assembly GCA_023131835.1 of Caldifarciminota bacterium. Classification (GTDB taxonomy): domain Bacteria; phylum Hydrothermota; class UBA3072; order UBA3072; family UBA3072; genus JAGLZA01. Next base: position 25,123 of record JAGLZA010000102.1, on the reverse strand, counting down.
CATCAAGGACTGATGTTTATTTTGTGGGGAATTGGACTGCACCTGATGGGGTCTATATCAATGGTTTTACCACTTCTGTATCCGGAGGCTTTCTTTACCTGACCGCAAAACTATCCAATGGTGGAGAGAAAGATATAATAACTACCTCCTCTGATTCAATTTTCTTCAGTGCCTATAATTCTCCGGGTGAATGGTTGAAAGGATTTACTTCAAGTTCTGGTGGAGGATGGTTAGACCTCACTGCTATCACCGAATCGGCGAATCAACCACCCAATGAACCATCAACGCCTTCGGGTACTGCATCTGGATATACCGGTGTTTCGTATTCTTATTCAACATCAACCACTGATCCGGATGGCGATTCAGTAAAATACACCTTTAACTGGGATGATGGTGATTCTACGGTAACAGGCTTCTATGCATCAGGAGCAACTGCCAATGCCAGTCATACCTGGACTTCTGCAGGGACTTACAATGTCCGGGTAAAGGCAACGGATATAAAGGGTGCTTCTTCTTCATTGTCTTTCCCATTTCCCGTGGATATAAGTGAAGCTAATAATCCACCTAATACACCATCTATACCTACGGGTCCCACAACTGGATATATACTCAACTTTTATGAATTTTCTACATCAGCGACCGATCCTGATGGTGATAGTATCTACTATATATTTGATTGGGGGGATGGGGTGCAGACACAAACAAATCTACTTCCTTCGGGTTTAAGTGGATATTATGCTCATTCGTGGACGGGTACAGCTCCTTATTCGATAAGCGCCAAGGCCATTGATAAGTTTGGTGCTGAATCTGGCTGGTCTTCACCTGCGACTATAACGATTTCAGAAATTTCTGATTCGGCAAATTGGTTTTGTTATGTAAACAGTAATAGCATTTCAGGTCTGGCAATGGAATGGGATGTATTCTGGGTTGGAGCGAGGGATGGTATAGTTAGATGGGATTTATTTGACAGTAGTTATGTGAAATATACGACTGTTAATGGACTTGGTGACAATATAGTAAAGGATGTCTATGTCGATGAAGATGGGAATAAATGGTTTGGAACTTCTGAGGGTGTTACAAAGTTTGATGGCACTTCCTGGATTACCTATAACACTTCAAATAGCGGATTACCTGGTAATGTTGTTTATGCTATTACTCAGGACAGTAGTGGGAATTACTGGTTTGGCACCGGTTTTGGATGTGCTAAATTTGATGGTGTTATCTGGACTGCCTATACAGACCTTGGTGGTGGGGCGACAGATGTTGCAGTAAGGGGTATTGCTGTGGATACATTGGATCGAATATGGACAGCAAATAATCCCAATAGTTTTGGTGACCCGGGTGGGGTTTCTATGTTTGATGGTTCAATATGGACAAACTGGGATCTGGATGCATCCACCTGGCAGGATGATTATCTGCTATGTCTTAATGTGGATGGTCAAAATCAGGTATGGGCAGGCACCTGGCTAAAATGGGTATATATGTATAATGGTTCCTCCTGGACACACTATGATGATGTAAATTCGGGTCTTTTAGGGCAACAGATTGAAGCAATTGAGGTTGAGAAAGACACAATCATCTGGTTTGCAAATCATCGAGGCAGTGGTGCCACGAATGACAACAGTGGTGTTTCTAAATATGATGGAAACACCTGGACGAACTATACACCGAATAACTCAGGCCTTGTAGAGAAGCAGATCTTCGATATCGCAATCGATACCCTGAATAATCTCTATTATTTTGGCGCTGCGACCAAAGGAGTAAGCAGTTTTGATGGTTCTTCTATCTGGAAGAATTACAAGACATCAAATGAGCCACATTGTAACTATATCTCCTCAATAGATGCCTCCAGTACTAACAAAATCTTTTTGGGGACCGCATATTATGGAGTGATAACTTATGATGGGGTAGGATGGTCGAGTTACACTACTGATAACAGCGGACTGGGAGATAATTATATAAATGTCGTATATCTTGATGACGGTGATACTCTATGGATTGGCAGTCAATATTCCGGTATATGGGAGTTCGACGGTGTAACCTGGACGAATTACGATACTGTTAACAGTGGTCTTCTGGGTAATATCATACTTTCCCTTGATAAAGCATCAGATAATGTCCTCTGGATAGGAACTGCGGGTTGGGATGGTCCATTGGGGCAGGATGGGGCTTTGTGTCGTTATGATGGAAGTGCCTGGACGAATTACTATCTCCAGAACAGCGGATTGATTGATGATGACGGTTTGATTGTAAAGGTTGATAGAGTCGATACAGTCTGGGTTGGAACAGAAGAAGGGATATCTAAGTTTGATGGCAGTAGCTGGACGAATTACGACACCGGCAATAGTGGTCTTGTGCACGATTATATTCTTTCTGTGGCGATTGACTCTATGAACAATAAGTGGTTCGGTACGAAAGGAGGTGTGAGTAAATTCGACGGCACTTCCTGGCAGAATTGGACTACTGCTGATGGACTTCCCTCCAATGAAATAACAGGGATTTCAATCTACGATTCAGATATGGTCTGGGTTTCCACGCCGAGTGGTGCGGCTGTCTTTAATGATACAGAGTGGCTTGTATATCATCAAGAAGACAGTTTGGTTGATGATGATTTAACCTGCGTCTTTGTTGATAATAATAAGGATGTATGGTTTGGTAGTGACAAAAGTGGTATTGGAAAATATACAGGTGTGATTGTATCAATTGTTACTGAGGATGAGAATCCCTTTATTCATAATGGAAGATTGCTTTCAGTCTATCCAAATCCATTTACCGAAAAGATCGCCATTAGAATACAGGCTTTAGGAAATGGAAAGAATACACAGGTCAAATTGAAGATTTTTGATGTGAACGGTAGACTGATTAAAGAGTTTTCCCCATCAATATCTGATAGAGGGGGTCCAGTGGTTGAAGCCATCTGGGATGGTACAGATGGTAAGGGGTATAGAATTACCACGGGTATATATTTCCTTCATCTTGAATGTGGAAGAAGCAGACAGACGGAAAAGTTAATTCTGATTAGATAGGCGGTCTTTTGCACTTATTTCAGAAATAGGAAGCCAGAGGTAGGGGCGTTCAATCGAACGCCCCCACTTCTGCGATTTCCCCTTGCGCGAGACTTGTAGAGGCAATTCATGAATTGCCCCTACTTCAGGAAGGTCGCGACTGGGAAGTCGCTCCTACAAGGGTCAGGGAACCCGACCCCTACAACAAGAGCGCAAGACAAGTCTTGCTACTCCGTGATAGTCGGGACTCAAGAAGTCCCTCCTACAATGTAAGAGGGATATCCCTGACTAGATCTTTCTCCCTTTCTTCCTCTGAAAACATAAAAAATAAAGGGGAGAGGTGGGGCTCTGTGTTCTCTGTGGTTAAAAATGGGGAGTAGGGAATTGCTATCCCCCTTGACAATCTCAAAAAAAACATTATTTATTATTTAACATAGTAGATAGTTAAGGGAAAACGGTGAGAATCCGTTGCAGCCCCGCTACTGTATTTGACAGCGAAAGTCGCATATAGCCACTGTCAAATTGATGGGAAGGCGCGATGAGTAGGTTGGTCATAAGTCAGGAGACCTGCTATCTAAAAAACTCCGAGGGGAGGGAGATTTTATGATTTTGGCTACCTCGGTAGCCATTTTTGTTTATAAAGAATGGAACGGATAAGATTTATATCAAGGGTTGCTATATTCTCTGCTTTAGCCATTGCAATGGGTTATGTTCTCTCTTTTATACCCAATTTTGAGTTGACAACTTCTATCATTTTTTTGTCCGGTGTTCTCCTTGGTTCGGTTGGCGGAATGATGGTGGGTGCTATTAGTTTTCTCATCTTTGGATTCTTTAACCCTCTTGGCCCTTCCCCCCTTCCCCTTCTGTTATCTCAGATAATAGGCGGAATGTTCATCGGGCTCCTTGGGGCTTTTTATGGGAAAAAGTGTTTGCATAGAGTTTATATAATAGTTATCCTTGGTATCCTCTCCACTCTTTTCTATGATATGATTACAACATCTGTTGGCTGGTTCTTGTTTCCGACCAAAAAGACCTTCATTGCGTATCTGATTGTCGGACTTCCCTTTGTTCTATGGCATATAGGGACTCAATCGGCAATCTATGGGATGATTCTCTTTCCGATAATTCAAAGAATAAAACAAAGGAGGTAGTATGCTGCTAATTCTTTTAGGTATCACAGAATGGATATCTTCCGGGATCACAGTGACCGCAGAAAGATTCAATAATCTACCCTATGATGTAAGGATAATCAAAATAGAAGATGTATCTACTATTTCATCTCTCGGAGAACTATTAGAAAAGAAGGCAGGAATCAGGATTACTAAATATGGTTCCCCGGGAGGGCTTTCGCAGGTTCTCATACGTGGGTCATCACCGAGCCACGCGCTTATACTTCTTAACGGACACAGGATAAATGACCCAAGAACTGGAGGCTTTGACCTTTCTGCTATTCCGTTAAATTCTGTTTCGCGGGTTGAGATAATAAAGGGTCCTTCATCTGTTTTGCTTGGTTCTAATGCTTCGGGGGGTATAGTCAATTTCGTAACAGAGGCAAAAGAAAACCATTTTAAGATGTCAGGGAATTCTCTACCGGGATTTTTGACAGATATCGGAGGGAAAAGATGGGATCTATCCGGGAATCTACATATAGATAAAGGGAGAGGTGACAGGAATAATACAGATTATGAACGGTATTCTACTTCCCTGGGTTGGAAGGGTTTTAATCTCCTCTGGACATATCGCAAGGTTGGATTGCCGGGGCCTATGCCAGATAAGAATTTTATCCCTGAATTTGGAGATGCCAAAACAACCAACCTATACGATCATCAACATACCAAACTATTGGATGGTTCCTATCAAAAGAGATTTGGTATTGGGGACTTTGGATTATTGTTGTCACCGAGTATCAGGTGGGAACGAATGGAGCCGAGTCATCGATACAAGGATTATTTTAGTGGTGACACAATCGATGAGGATGATAATTATACGACCCTTGTTGCACAGTTAGATGCAAAAGTTTTATATAAGGGAATTACTCTCTCCTTACATCTTGAACAGGATTCCATATTGATGCATCAGTTCAAATCCAGTGGTGATACCGTTTCCTGGTATGCCGGGGAGAGGAACGCAGGTATCAGTATATCAAGTTCTTCTAAACTCTGGATGTTAAATCTATTCGGCTCTCTCCGCGGAGATTGGTTTAGAAGTTTTGGATTTCATCCATCTGTTACCCTGGGTTTGCGCTCAACTGGCTCAGTTAATACCCATCTATCTGTTGGTACGGCCTTTCGTGCACCAACGCTTAACGATCTATACTGGCCTCTTTATTCCAACGAGAGTCTGTCTCCGGAATATTCCACAGGTTTAAATGCCGGAATAGGGGTGGATGAATTTTCACTGTCTGCATATATAAAGGAGATAGCGGATAGGATAGGATATGGGTCTGATTGGAAACCTTATAATATCTATAGATCAAGGATATATGGTGTTGATGTTGGATACAGGGGTGAATATAAAGCACTCTCATATTCTGTTTCCTATTCTTATATGGATGGGTATGATGATCTCGATTCCTTAAAGAGGGATCTACAATATCAACCAGAGCATTCCTTCTCCGGGATATTAGCATATGAGGGCCCTGTTAGATTGGAGATATCAGGTAATTGGGTCGGAGAGAGAAAGAAATGGTTTTCCTATCCGGGAGAATGGAAAAAAGAGGAATCCTATCTCATATTAGATGCATCCGTTGAGAAGATATTCGCTGATTGTACAATCGGGATAGGGGTTGAGAATATCCTTGATCGACAATATATGAGTCATTTTGGTTATACCTTTGATGATAGGGATTATCCGGGATTGGGGAGGCATTTCCTCTTCTGGCTTGCGTTAAAATAAAAGGGAGGGGCATCCCTCCCTTTTATTGTCTGGAGGTTGTGTTTATTTCATAAAGATAAGTTTTCTTGTTTGTCTAAAATTCTCGGTTTCCATCCTGCAGAAGTAAACACCTCTACTCAAACTTATTCCTGATTCATCTCTACCGTCCCATCGAACATCATAATATCCAGCTTCAAATTCTTTCCTTAAGAGCGTCTTTACACACTGACCGGAAACATTATATATCTTAAGACTAACTCCAGTTTTCTTTGATAATGTAAATTTGATGGTAGATGAGCTAACAAAAGGATTTGGACTGATAGAAAGGGAATAGACATCAGGAATTGTTGTTTCAGAAATCTCTGGAGGTCTGGGGGGTAAGTATTCGCCAATCAATACCGGATAATGTGAATCATTCTTAGCATATTCAGATCCTGCTGACTTTGCATCACCAAAGCACTCACCCCAGGCAAAAACGAGGTTATCGATGTAAGCATCGCCATAGCAAGGCTGAATTGCTCCCTGGCCATTGTGTGTAATAGAATTATCCGTTGCTTGAGCAACAAGGCGGTCATCGAGGTACAACTTTATAGAAGACCCAATTGCGGTAAGCTTTATAGTATACCACTGATTCAGTTTAGGCTTTGGTACGTCTGAGTTATAAGAAGCCAATTTCTGCCAGGATGTTCCTGTAACCTTACCTACTCCACTCCAATAGTTAGCATAACCTGAACCACCATCAAAGCCAATAGCACCCCAGTAGCTTCCTGAACTTCCGCTGGTTCCGGGGTTTGTGTTTGGATCCACTCTGGCAAAGAGCATCATTATCGCATTATTATTTGAGTTATTTTTAAAACGAAAGTCGGCCTGAAAAACTGTATGCTTAGTTGTTTGTTCTTTATAATCAGCGCAAACATACTGGGGTGAGTTATGTGCATTTAAGTTCAACCATTCATCAGTGGTATTATAGCTATGAGTTCCACCAAACCATGTAAAATCAGAAGTAGGATCGGTTTCGAACTCATCGTAACAATGAGTATGCCCTGGTTGATAGATAAAATTTATAGAACCATCTCCAAAAAGATTAAGAGTGGTTGCAGCAATTGGATGCCCACCATCAAAATATCCAGTTCTAACCACATTATTTATCCAGGTAACAAGGGCTTCCCCAATATATGGCTGTTCCTGAATACATCTATATAGACTCTTATAAGGATAATCTTCCCAGCCATGATAATAAGTCGCAATCAGGGCGTCCATACCATAACCGAGGGCAGATATGGTATTTGAAGTGCTGGAATTGATAGTGCACAGGGTCAGGGAATTGGTAGGACTTATAGTCCATCGTCCAGTAGAGCAACCGTCATAGATGGCTATCTTAGGCGATGTTGACGAACCATCTTCGTCAGCATTCTCAGCTTCCCAATCCCCACAGTGAGCCCACGATCCATGACCGTTTATAATAAATGCCTTACAATCATCCTTATACCATTGCTTTGCCCTTGTTAATATATTTTCATTAGCATACCAGGCACAACTACTAAATGCATGCATAATTTCTTGCCTGTTTTCCCATGTCAAGTCACTATTATTTGTAAGGTCTGTAATAATCTTCCCTTCAGAACCGTGCTGATCCTCTCCTGCTCTTTTTAGATAATAGTTATGTAAGGTTGTATTAATCTGCGAGGAAGAAAGGTCGTTCCCTTCTCCATAGGAATGAGCAGTATATCTTGCAACCCAGGCTTCCTGATGATAATCTGTGGGGAAGGTTGCACTTGTATAATAACCATCCGCATTCGGTAACCAATCAGAACCATCACGACCAAAATCTCCATATATGTTATCATTAACACCATATATTCCAGAGATTATTGTTGGAGGAGCAGGTATCTGACTTTCATCACCAATAAGGATTATTCCTTTAAGTCTATCTCCATTTTGTCGATACATGATGTCCAAGCTAAAGAATGCATCCCTTATTGATTCAATATCACCTATCTCATCATTGTCAATTACTTGTTTTACCGCGTCATACTTTGTATGATTGCTAATATAACAATACCACTTTTGTATATCAGCCCTTGCTGCATCATAGTAATCCTGGTCAACAAATAGAACTACCTTATCAACAGCAAACACTGGAATAGCAAACATAAGAATTAAGCATACACAGAAAAACAATCTTACCCATGAAAAGTTACTATGCTTACTCATCTTTCCCCCTTTATTATGGTTTTTGACTTTTCCCGACATATTTATCCTTTCCAAAAAACTGAATAGTACCCCTTTTTCATCTCTTTGCTCCCAAGGGGCAAAGGAGTGCATAATTTTAGCCAGGTTTGATGACCTCCTTTTTTTGAATTGAACCCATAATAGAACCGCTCTCTACTTTCACTCACTTCATTAGTTTTCGCCTTCTGCTCAACCTGCATTTGTACCTCCATTAATTTCTAAAACAAATTTCGTTCCAGTGATATCTTCTTGATGTTCAATGAATTACAAAAAACCCATCTACCAAAAAATGTTCAAAAGTTGAACACAATTCGGAAGGCATTGGTATTACTGGTTTTTTGAATCCCGAAAATGTAACACTTTTGGAAATTTTGTTGTGGATTGAAGGAATAACTAATTTTTAAGGTGAGTTAAGAAGGAGTATTATTGCGATTTGTGATGCAGGGGTATTTGGAGTTCTTCTATTTTTCTATATACTGTGGTTCTGCTAACTTTCAATAATTTAGCTGTTCTGGATATGTTAAAATTGCATTGGGTTAATGCCTTAGATATATATTTACGTTCTTTGTCTTGTATAAATTCATATAAGCTCGCAGGATTTCTACTGTCGATTTGTTTTGTTTCTTTTATTTCTTTCTTGAGGTCATCAACTGATATAATCTCTTTCTCAGTTATTGCTGTCAATCTTTCTATTTCATGTTCGAGTTCACGCACATTCCCTTCCCATCTATAATTTATCATTGTTTGCATCGCTTCTTGAGAGAATCCTCTTATATCCCTGTCAATTTTTTTATTAAATCTTACTAAGAAGTAATTTGCCAGCAATGGGATATCTTCCTTTCTCTCTCTTAAAGGTGGTATTATTATCCTTATAGTACTGATTCTGTAAAACAGGTCTAGTCTAAATTCTCCTCTGTTGAGCAATTCTTCGATGTTTTGATTGGTTGCCGAGATTATTTGTGCATCTACTTTTCTATGTTTTGTTTCACCTAATCTTCTGAATTCACCCTCCTGTAGGACACGCAGGAGTTTTGCCTGAATTGATAAAGGGATTGAGGTTATCTCGTCTAAGAGAATTGTGCCTCCATCGGCTTCCTCAAGTAATCCTCGTTTGTCATGGAATGCCCCGGTGAATGAACCCTTCTTATATCCAAAAATTTCTCCTTCAAATAAAGAGTACGGCATTCCACCACAATAGATAGGTACAAAATTCCCCTTCCTCTTACTGTGAGAATGTATTGCCTTTGCCACTAATTCCTTACCAACTCCGGTCTCACCCTCAAGTAATATCGCTACATCTGATCCAATACAGGATTTTATGAGATTATAAACCTTCTGCATCGATTCACTCTCACCAATAATGTTATCAAATCTAAGGGGTACCTTTTCTCTTTGTAAAAGTACTGTTGGGCATTTTTCGCGTAATCTAATATATTCAATACCTATACCTAAAATGGAGCTCAACAGTTGCAGGAATTCTATTGTCTCTGTTTCAAATCGGTTTAATTCTTCTCTCATATAGAAAATGCCCTCAATCCTATCTTCTGTCTTAATAGGAATATAGAGTGATAATCCTTCTTGAGTAAGCATAAATTCCTTCCTCTGGTAGACTGATTTACTTATTCTTGCAATATCTTGTTGTGTTTCTCCGTTTATTTCTTCATTTGAATAAACCTTTTGCATCTTTCCATCTGCAAAGATGATTACAGCGGTTTGATTTATCTGCAGGGTACTTTTTACAAATGTAAGCACTTCCTTGATAAATCTATCCAAGGGGATCTTTCTACTCGCAAATTTTACTATAGAAGTTAATACACTAGCCTCCAGACTTACCCGTTTTGGTAGGATAGAGAGTAATTTTCCAACCTCTTTAATTGAGTTTTGCACCTTTTTAAGCCAGTAAAGCTCTTCTCTTTTCTGTAGAATCTCCTTGGTCTCTAAAAACACATCGAGTGCGTCCTGGTATTTATTCATTTTTAGATATAATTTACCCATTTCGTAAAGGCTCAGCGCCTTCTCTGTTCCTGATCGAGGGGTATTAAATGCCTCCAGACTGTCTTCTAAATACCTCATCGCATCCTGTGGTGAATTATTTTGTATAATCTTTGCTCTTACCCTATGACATAACCCAAGTAGTTTTGTATTTTTTTTATCTTTTGCGTATTTTTCTACTTTTAGCAACAAGTCTTTGGCCTTATCAAGATTACCTTTATCAGCGTATATGTCTGATAATTGAATAAGGGTTCTGTTCAATTTTTCATTATTATTTAATTTCTTTACTAATTCCATTGACTTTTTATAGTATTGGATCGAGGCGCTAAAATCCTCTAAATAGAGATGTATGTCCCCGGCGATTTCGTAAACGTTGTAAATTATCCAAATTTCACTTTGCTCATCATCTAATAACTTGAGGGACTTATTGCAATACTCTATTGCCATGGTTGCATTATTAAACATAGCGTATACTCTTCCTATATTGATATATACCAGAGGAAGTAATGCTTTATATCCTATTCTTTTTGTATATTCTAAAGCTATCTTATAATACTTCAGTGCATCATTTATTCTTCCCAGTCCCTGAAGTTTCAATCCAAAATTATTATATGCTACTCCTAAATCCCTCATATTCCCGATTTTTTTATTAATCTCTATTGTCCTTTCAAAATAAAATTCTGCTTCTTTGGAATTGTTCATTTCATCACATGTAGTCCCTAAGTTTGAACATATTTTAGCTATGGTATTCTTATTCTTTGCAAATTTCAATGCTTCTTTAAAACTTTTAACTGCCATATTGTTTTCACCCATAAACCAATAAATTGCTCCCATCACATTTCTTGTTTCTGCCTGGAGTTCCTTATCCCCTAATTTGTCTCCTATTGGTAAAGATTGCATCAGATAATCCTTTGCTTTACCGCATTTACCCTTGAGAGCAAATATTTGTCCAAGTATTGTATAAATTTCAGCTTTTGCTTTGGAAGTTCCTTTAGCGGTTAAATTCAAAGTGCTTTCCCCAATTTTATAGGCTTCGTTAATTTTACCCTGCAGTATTTTAATCCTCATTAATTCTACCATTGCCTTTACTTTTATTTTTCCTCGTATTTTTTGCGAAATTACCTCATTTAAATACTTTACGCCTTTTTCAAAGTTACTGCTAATGCTACATAATGCAGCTAATTTGATCTTTATTTCTGTGGACTTTGTTTCATTAGGTGTGAATCTCAAGGCAGTTTCATAGAGTGGTATTGTGTCCAGATAAGCAAAATTCCCCTCTGCATTCTCTGCTGCCTTAAGTGAATACTTGTATGCTTTATTTTTGACCCCGGCAAGTGAAAAGTGATATGCGAGCATCGCTTTTTCTTCCGGGAAATGTTTCTCTAATACAAGTCCAACCTTCTTATGTAATTCCTTTTTCTTCTCCTCGGGTATCATTTGATATGCAATCTCTTTTATCATAGGATGAGCAAATTTGAATCTCTCATTCCCCTCTATGCTCTCTTTTCTCAAAATCCATTGGTTGTTTAATGTCTCAAGTTCCTCCTGAATATCTTTATCCATAATTTCATTCAAGATTAAACTATTAATGTATTCACCACCCATAATAGATGCATATTGAATCACTCTCATTAACTTTTTATTGGGAACCCTCTTTAGTTTCTCCTGAATTATTTGCAGGGTTGTTCCGGTTAACTCTATTCCGGATAATCTATCTTTGTTTATTACCCAGGTATCTTCTTCTTTTTTTAAGGCTTTTTCCTCTATCAATAGTCTCACAAAGTGTTCTATAAAGAGTGGAACGCCTGCGGTCTTTTTAAATATTTTATCTGAAATATATTCAAGTTCATTTTCTTCTATTTCTCCTATCATAGAAGTTATAAACTTCCTTGTAGATTGAATATTTAATCTCTCAAGCAGAATCTTGATAAGGTGACCTTCTATTGCCTTTTCAAACTCAATAAGGTCATCAGGTTTTTCTTCCTCTCTGTAGGTTACAATGAAAATTATATTTGATGTAACTGGCATCCCGAGTGTCAAATATTTAAGAAATTCAATTGATTCCTTGCTAAGATATTGAGAATCCTCCAGGGCTATCACAATATTTTTCTCTATTGGCAAATTTATAATAAACTGCAGGAATTTTTCAAAGATATAGTATTTCTCTATCTCCTTTAGGGGTTTAATCTTCCTTAGGTATCTTTTACTCTTTAACTTTGGTGACAGGGTGACAAGTATATCTCCATAGACTTTTAAAAATTCCTTATAGTTCTTTTCAATGAGATTAATCAATGAGTCGGCAACTTTGTTGCAACAGGCATAGGGTTCTTTTTCCTCTTTTTGACACTCTACCTTTATAAAGACTGAGTTTTTTAATATAGTTCTAACCTTTTTTAATAAACGGGTCTTGCCAATACCCGCTTCACCTGAAATTATTATAATTGGTTTATGTGGGTCTTCACCTAATTTATTGAATTCTTCCTTTAAAAGGGTTAATTCCTTCTCCCTCCCCACAAATAGCTTTGGCCGGGTATATGTAGATTTGCCAGGAGAAGTATTTATCTTAGATTTCTCTTGTTTTGCCAAAATTACCCCACAAACGTGATTTTAGTAATAAATATCTGTTCTCGTTAAATTTATTTTTCACATCAACCTTCCTTATCACCCATGAGATTCTCGTGTTTGTATTTAGATTTCCGAAAAACATCAAATAACCCATACACTCTTACCTTCACGATAATCTGTACCTTTCCCTCTTTTATTATATTATTATTGTAGTGTTGATTTATCACTTGTCAAGAAAAAAAACATCTTCTGCCTGGTTCCCCATTTTTCAAGCAAGGGCGTAAAGGAATTGTCGCTTCGCTCCAATTGAGAAATAGTTAAATGGTTGAATGGTTAAATTGGAATTCCCATCACCACCCACCTTTTTTAACCGCGGATGAACGCAGATTAACGCAGATGAGCACAGAAGAGAGTTTAATTAATTCTAATTTTCTAAACCCAAAATCCTAATCCCTAAATCCCAACCCCTAATATATGCTACGGTTACTGCACGGTTTAAGAGTAGGGGTTCGATTTATCGAACCCGAAACAAAATGGGCGTGATAAATCACGCCCCTACAGATTGTAGGCATGCCCTTTAATAAGACACAAATTTATTTGTGATGAAAAATGTAGAGACGAGGCATTGCCTCGTCTCTACGATTGGGTGTTTAGAAAAGACAAGAGATTATTTTTGTTTTCTATGTAGATAGATAACGAGGAAGAAACTGATTAATATTAAAGATAATGAAATTCCAAGGAGGGGATAGAAGAGTATTTCCTTATACTGAAAGACAATCTTATGCTTGCCCTTAGGGACAGAAATAGCTCTGAATGTCACATTGCAGGGAGTAATCTCTGTCCTTTCACCATCGATAGTAGCTATCCATCTATCATAATAATTTTCCGAGAGGAAAAGTATAGCATTATCTCTACTTTCAACAGATATCTCTATTCTATTGGGCGTATATTTATCTATTGATAATCTTCCCTCTCCCGGATATGAAATGGGTATTTTTGGAGACTCTTCGAGTATTACTGTTTTATCAGGGTCGAATTCCTCGGTGGCTATTATCCTTATTGCTTCATCTGCATCTTTTATTATAGTAAAGTCAAAGAATAGCTTCGCTCTTGGCAAACAATTCTTTATCTCTCTAACACCTAAATTATTCTTATCAAGATATGTTGCGTATCGGACATTATCAATACGATACCAATTATTTAGATTGAGGGGACGGAGGTCCCTGCGTATGTGGACATATCTTTTTAATTGCATTGGGTTATAACCGTCTGTAGCAAAAATTCTGAACACTGAACCTACATTTCGAGGAAGCAATAAATGTCCTTCAGGCGTCCTCTGCGCCAACCTCGTTAATTCGCTCTCCTGAGAAGCCTGGATATAACTAACAAATTTGCTTTTAGCCCAGAATCTATGAGGAGAAACCCTACTTGCATTATAGAATGCTCCGGTAAAGAACAAATCAATAAATATTCCGATGCCGATAAGCAAGGCAAACTGCCATCTATTCGTTTTTTTTCGAGTGTATAAACCGACGATAACAGCAAATGCTACTACAAGTAATAAAAATCTCCATATGCAATTGGATACAATCACCCTTGCTGATTTCTGAATTTCAGAAGGGATATATTGATAAAGAATCAGTGCTAATATAATACTGAAAACAACAATTCCAATCAAGAATTTATTCTTGATCTGTTTTTCTCTCAAAAGAAACCGATCGAATCCCAGAGCAGCCATTATTGTCGCTAAAAATACCAAAGAGTTCATATGTATGGGAGGAGTTCTCATCATTTTGAAGATTGGGATGCTGAAATAGAGGATTCTGTGGGTAAAGAAATATCTACCCATTGAAATAGATAATGAAAACAATGCTGAAATCAATAGAAATATCCAGAAACTCTTCCTCTCTCTGTGATAGGAGAGGAAAGCAAAGAACAGAGCAAATATACCAATGTATGTTGTCTGTTCCCAGAAGAAATATGAATGTCCTGGGCCAAAATAACTGATGATTCCGCGAGCTGCAGTTCCGAATAGGTTGGGTACAAGAAAGGTTAAGAACCTTCCGGGGTTGTATGAATCCAGAACAATCTGCTCGTATGTATAATCTGCCCTGATAGAGGAATTTATAAGATGGGCGGTGGGGAGGTATTGGAACGCAGCAATACCTATTCCAATACCCATTACCAGTAAACTCAAAAGCATTATCCTCTTCCATTGTTTTCTATCTATAACTAAACGGTAGATAAAATAGTAGAACAGGATAAGCATTTCTATTATAAGTGCCTGAGGATAACCTGCAAAAGCAACAATTCCAATAGTTAATCCGGCACCTATAATAAATTTCAAGTCAAGATTATCTAATCCCTTTTTATAGAGGAGAAAAATTAAAGGGAACCAGGCAAATGTCAAGATTCGATTCAAGTGAGTAAGATGTAAAATAAATCTAAAATTGAACATATAGATAATTGCACCTATCAGGGAAGATTCCCATTTAAGTTTCAGATTCTTAAGCAGCAAGAACATAAAAACCCCGGCAAGGAATATATGGAATATTGGAAGAAACTGAACTACATAATAGGAAAGAAAATTATTTCTCACAAATAGGGATAATAACAGATTAAAAGGATAGAGGATAGATGCCTGGACATCGGCAAAGAAAGGTATTCCTCCGAAGACATAGGGATTCCAGAAAGGGAATATCCCATTACGCAGGTTAACAGCGGCAAACAATCTATAGGGATAATTTTGATAGAGAAAGTCCTCCCATAGATATCCCTTCTTCATAATTATGGGGAGAAAATAGATGATATTCAACAAGAATAGGATTACTATAGCTTTGATATTTTCGGATTGATGAAATTTCTTTTTATTCATTATCCTTGAACTATCCGGATTCCCGAGGAACTACCCAGAACCTTCGCGCCTGCTTTTATCAATGATAATGCCCCTTCTCTATCTCGTATTCCACCTGCAGCCTTTATAGGCAGGGAGATAGTTTCTTTTATCAGGTTAACCTGATGAATAGTGACCGGACCTCTTGTTCCTGTTCCGGTTTTAAGAAAGTCAGCACCTGCTTCCTCTACTAATTTCGAGGCTCTTTTTATCTCTTCATCGGATAGAATCGGAGCCTCTATTATTACCTTCAGGTATCCGTCAGGATGGACCACTTGTACAACCTCGGAAAGGTCATTCTTTACTTCTTCAAATCTACCACTCTTAAACAATCCAAGATTCAGAACAATATCTATCTCTGAAGCTCCTTTTTCTATGGCAATCCTTGCTTCCTGCTTTCTGATCTCTGTGAAGGAGGAGCCTAAAGGAAAATCACCCACAGAGACCAATTTCACTTCTGTTCCCTCTAATAGGTGTGCGGCAAATTCAACCCATATTGGATTTATGCAGACGCTCCGAAATCTATATTCTATGGCCTCCTTACATACCCTCTCTATGTCATCTTCTGTAGCATCGGGTGAAAGTATCGTATGATCTATTCTGGAGTTCAGAAAATTCATAACCTTTCTTTTATCAGCTCCGCAACCTTTTTTCCTGAAAGAAGCATACCACCAAATATGGGACCCATCCTCGGCGAACCAAATACCGCATTGGCTGCCATACCTGTAACATAAAGGTTTGGGAATATCTCCTTTGTATTTAAAAGGATATCCTTCTCTCCCCTTTCTGCCCACATAGGTCCTTCGCCCTCAATTCCTCCGGAGGGAGTAGTAAGTCTTATCCCCTTTCTCTTTAGAAGGGTTTTTGCCAACTCGGTAGCATGTCCGGTTGCATCGATTGTAAATCGTGCACGGACGCTTATTGGATCCACATGCAGTTTTGCAAGTTCGATAGCCGTCCTGTTGATTACTACCCCATTAGTTTTGCCCTCCTTCACCATTATATCTTCAACAGTGGTAAGATTGATTATTCTAACATGGTTATCAATTGCTCCTGCTACCAATTTTGCCGTGCATTCTATAGAGTTTGCTGTATAGTATCCTTTTTCAAATTCCTCGTATGATATCCCAAACTCATTTATGATCTCCAACCCATCTTCCTGAATAACTATAACAGGGAATCCAATACCGCCACCAGGCATTCCACCACCGACCTTCAATGCCCTTTCAAATATTACAACATTAACTCCGTCCCTTGCAAGATAATAGGAAGCAGAAAGACCTGAGGGACCGGCCCCTGCAATTACTACATCAGAGTCTATTGTTTTTAGCAATTCGGCAAAACCTCTTTTTAGTATAGCTTTAGAAACAGTTGTATCCTTTATCATTCAGCCTCCCTTTATGATACCTCTTCTTGAGCCCTTTATAAATGTTATAATCCGCTCTATATCTTCATCCCCTTTGAATTCCTCTTTAAGTTTTTTTAGAGCCTGTCCTGTATTAAGATTTGAACGGAAGAGAATACGAAATGCTTCTTTTATTCTCTCAATTCTTTCTTTTGAGAATCCGTTCCTTCTGAGACCAATAAAGTTAGGGGATACTACCCTGAGGGGCGAACCTCCTGCGAGGGCATATGGAACGAGGTCCTTTGTAATTCGGAGCCCTCCACCTATTATAGAATAGGCTCCTATCCGTACCCACTGATGAACAGGAACAAAAGCTGATATATAGGCATAGTCCTGCACCTCAACCAGGCCACCCAATGTTGCACCGTTAACCAGTAATACATGATTACCAACCTTACAGTTATGTGCTATATGACTATATGCCATTATATAGTTGTGATCGCCTATCATTGTGCGTTCATCTTTACCAACAGCTCCATGAATCGTAACAAATTCCCTTATTATATTATTGTCCCCTATCTGAATCACACCTTTGTCTTTAGAATATGACATATCCTGAGGAGTATCACCGATGACAGCATAGGGATGGATCTCGTTGTTTCTACCGATTATTACTCCGCCTTTTATGATAACTCCTGTATCAATCCTGGTTCCACTTCCGATACTTACATCCTTTTCTATTATGCATCCCTTTCCTATAGAGACATCAGAAGCCAATTCGGCTTCAGGATGTACAAACTCCATCTTATATTTCCTTTCTATCAGCCACAACGGCTGTGAATTCACCTTCAGCTACAAGGGTATCTTCGACAAAAGACTTACTCTTTAACTTAAAAAAGTTAGATCTAAAACTTGTCAGTTGGACCTTGTGTTTTAGAACATCACCCGGTCTGACAGGCTTTCTGAATCTCACTTTATTAATAGCGCTGAAATAAACCACCTTCTTTTTGGGATCGCCAAGTTTCTTAAGAATGAGGAATCCTCCTGTCTGAACCATAGATTCAACAATCAGAACCCCAGGCATTATAGGCTCACCCGGGAAATGTCCCATAAAGAATGGTTCATTATAGGTAACATTCTTTATCCCAACAACCTCATTATCATCCAGAGATTCTATGCGGTCTATTAATAAAAATGGATAGCGATGAGGCATAATGTCCAATATCTGTTCTATGTTAAAATTCTTCAATATTCACTCCTTTTTATCTTTTTTAATAGTTCAATATGTAAATAATGACCACCGCGAACAATTATATAATATCCAACAGGGAGAGGTTGCAAAAGGTAAAGATCACCAAGAAAGTCGGACACCTTGTGTCTTACTGCTTCATCTGGAAAACGTGGCTTATTTACAACTCCCTCTTTATCATAAATCAGTGTATTATCAGTGGATGCTGATAGTGCATAACCCATAGCTTTCAGTTTTTCTTTCCATGATAGAAGACCATAGGTTCTTGCTGGTGCTAATTCCCCGGTAAAATCAGATCGTCCATTATAGCAATATTCCTGATAAGAAAGTAAGGGATGGTCGTATGAAATAATATAGTGAATCTCAAGTTCCTCAGACGGTCTGGCATAAGCAAAGCAACCTTTCTCTTCTATTGTATAAGTCTTTTGAAGTTTTGTTTTTCTCTTTTTTCTATCAAGGGAAGAAAAACCAATCTCCTCCATTGCCTTGACAAAAGGATATGCACTCCCATCCATTGCAGGTATCTCTTTACCTATCACCTCTATTGTAAGGTGATCAATCTTACAACCATATAGAGCGGAAAGGAGATGTTCTACTGTAGCGATCTGCTTTTCATCTCGGGATAGAACGACTCCTCTCTCTGTTTCCACTACCGAGTCAATGGTTGCGGGTATAACAGTTCCGTCCTTTAAGAACCTTATTCCTCCTTCTTCCTCAGGATGCAGGAGGATTGTAGAAGACATACCAGTATGAACACCAATACCTGAAAATTTTAGTCTTTCTTTTAATGTGCGTTCATTCATTTGGTAAACTCCTTCATCCGTTCCTTAAGCGTCTCTTCTCCCATTCCTATTGATTCGTGTAATCTCAATTGATTACCATAAGTTATAAAACGATCAGGTATACCAATCCTGAAGATATCCCTTTTTAATCCATTATCGCTTAAGAGTTCCATTACCGCACTTCCGAATCCACCTGCAATCGCATTATCTTCCACTGTTATTATCTTATCGCTTTTCCTTGCAAGTTTTAGTATGAGCTCCTCATCAAGGGGTTTTATGAATCTTGCATCTATAATGGTTGGATTGATATCATCAGATTCCTTTGCTATTTTAAGAACCCTGTAGACCAATGGACCAACAACAAGAACAAGAGGGTTATCTCCTTTGTGTAGCATCTCTCCTTTTCCAATGGGGATAGAGGTAATCCTATCCAGAGATTCTACTCCTTCTACTTGCCCCCTGGGATATCTTATAGCAATAGGCCCATCTTCATAATCAAGGGCTGTTTTAAACATCCTTTTGAATTCCAATTCATCCCTTGGAGTCATAATGACCATATTTGGAATCATTCTAAGGTAGCTTAAGTCAAATGCACCGTGATGGGTTGCACCATCCTCTCCTACGAGTCCACCCCGATCAATACAGAATATAACTGGTAACCTCTGGAGTGCTATATCATGTATTATCTGATCGAAAGCCCTCTGGAGAAAGGTGGAATAGATTGCACATACCGGACGCATACCCCCTGCTGCAAGACCTCCTGCAAAGGTTACAGCGTGCTGCTCAGCTATACCAACATCATAAAACCGATTTGGGAACTCCTTTGAGAAATTGACAAGACCTGTTCCGTTTGGCATAGCAGCAGTTATTGCAATAATATCTTCGTTTTCTCTGGCTTCCTCTACGATGATTTCTCCGAAAATATCCGAATAGTTTTTTTGTCCTTTTTTCTTAATTGGTTTTCCACTTTCTGGGTCAAATGGCCCGAGCCCATGGAATAGGGTTGGTTCTTCCTCTGCTGGCTTGTATCCCCTTCCCTTTTCTGTTATAATATGAAGGAGTTTAGCCCCTTTTATCTTTTTTATCTTCGAAAGAAGGGTTATCAGTTCAGGGATATTATGTCCATCTATTGGTCCATAATAGGAAAGACCAAATTCTTCAAAGATGATATTTGGAACGATGAGATTCTTGAGCCCTTCGCTCAATTTTCTGGCAGAATTCTTTGCCTTTGTGCTGAGACCCTTCGGGAGTTTTTCTAAAAGGTCCCACGCATCTTCCATAATCTTATTATAGATCTCAGCTGATTGTAAACGGGTAAGATATTCGCGCATTCCTCCTACATTCTCTGCGATAGACATCTTGTTGTCATTCAGGATTACAAGGATATTATTATTATGATAGCCTATCTGATTCAATCCCTCCATAGCCATTCCTCCGGTAAGGGCACCATCACCAATGACAGCTATTACATCATAATCATCCCCTCTTAAATCCCTTGCTATGGCAAACCCAATGGCTGCTGAAAGTGAGGTGCTTGCATGCCCTGCTCCGAAGGCATCATATATGCTCTCCGAACGTGAGAGGAAACCACTTATCCCACCAAACTGTCGGAGCGTATCAAAACTATCATTCCTTCCTGTTAACAATTTATATCCATAAGATTGATGCGATACATCCCAGATAATTTTATCAACCGGAGGTTTGAATACCTTAAGGAGTGCAATTGTTAGTTCTACCACTCCTAAACTTGGAGCGACATGTCCTCCGCGCTTCGAGGCAACCTCAATTATTCTATTCCTCATTTCGGAGGCCAATATAGATAATTCTTTAAAGGAAAGTCTATCAATATCCTCTGGTGATTTTATTTTTTTCAGTATCATTTATCCTCCTGGGAAAGCAAACGCGAAGAAGAAACCATAGATCGATCCTAATATAACCTCAACAGGAGTGTGTCCTATAAGGACTTTTATCTTATTGACGGAGATTCTTCTATGCTTGGAAAATTCTTCTACTAACTGGTTGAGCACTAATGCCTGTATGCCAGTAGCCCTCCTTACTCCTGCAGCTTCACCCATTATAAATATAGAAACAAAAAGGGTAATCACAAAGAAAGGAGAATCCATACCTTTGTATAGAGCCATCAAGGTTGTAAGCGTTACGGTGGATGCGGAATGCGCACTGGGCATTCCACCCATTTCAACCAATCGATGAAAATTTATTTTCCTTTCTTTTATACAAAAAATTATGAATTTTATCACCTGACATGACATTCCACTGAAGTAAGGAATCAGTATAAGGTTCCATTCCTTCCATCCCATTTTACTTCATCCTTCTTAATAGGAAAAGAATGATTCCCTCAAGGAGATCACTTTCATTGTTTATATTTTTTAAATGCTTCATTGAAATCTGGGTGTATCTTTTAGCTATTTCCTTGGAATGCCCTACTCCATATATTGAAGGATAAGTCAATTTGTTCTCATCAGAATTTATGTCTTTTCCTGCCTCTTCCATAACCCCTTCCACATCGATAACATCGTCTATAATCTGGAAAGCCATTCCCATAAAGAGTCCTCCCTTCCTGAGATGAGTAATTATATTAGAATCTACTTCTGCCAATATACCACCCATTTCACAAGCTGCGGAGAAGAAAATGGCTGTCTTATGGGAGTGAATATATCTAAGCAGTTTTGGATTTCTTTTGGTTGGATCTGTCTCAACATCCTTAATCTGTCCTCCAATGATGCCTTTATTACCTATGGCAAAAGTAAGTGTTTTTAGAATCTCATCCTTCTTTTTAGGGGCAATATATGATTCTGCTATGGTATAGAAAGCATGGGAAAAGAGGGCATCACCTGCAAGTATTGCTATATCCTCTCCGAATTTCTTGTGAGAACTAAGGAGCCCCCTTCTGTAGTCATCATTATCAATGGATGGAAGATCATCATGGATGAGTGAATATGAATGGATGAATTCGAGCGCACAGGCAACAGGAAAGATTTCATCTACATTCTTCCCTCCGCAGAGTTGATATGTTGTGATAAGAAGGATGGGCCTGATCCTCTTACCGCCGGCAAGCACAGTATATCGCATTGCCCTGCTCAGGGTCTCCGGATAGGTTTCTGGAGAAGGAAGATATTCGTCTAACTTCTCATCAATCCTGTTCTTCCAATTCGCCAGATAACTCTCTATATTCATCTGTTTTTAATTTTTCTCCTCCCTCTTTAATCAATCCCTGTATCCTGATTTCTGCTTTGGAGAGGTATTTCTTCAATTCGTCGAGGAGTTTCATCCCTTCTTCAAAGAATTTAAGTGTTTTATCTAAAGGGAGTTCACCTTTCTCCATTTTTTCAACAATCTCCTCAAGTCGTTGAAGTTTCTTTTCGAATTCCATGAAAGTAAACTATCAAAATATAGGCAAAGTGTCAAGGGGGTATAAATAATTGTAAAATGAAGATTGCAAAGTGCAAAATACCCTACCTCTCCCAAGAATATTCACCACAGAGTACACAGAGAACACAAAGCCCCTCACCACCCCTTAATTTTTTGTGATTCAGAGAAGAACACACGACCCTCCAACCTTTTTTTGCCACAGATTCACACTGATTTAGATAGAGTCGTGAGTCAAGAGTCATCAGTCGAAAGTCCCCCACCATCCCCTTTTTAGCCACGGTTTCTGCACGGTTTAAGAAAAAATCTTTTGTTACCTAAAAGTTGTAGCCACGAATTTATTCGTGCAAAACTAAAACCCAATCCCCAACCCCTAAATCCTATTTAGGCTCTAATTCTCACTGATTGAAATAGAGCCTGAGTCAAGAGGGGCTGTTGCCCAAGAGTCATCAGTCGAAAATCCCACCCAGAACCCAAACCCTTTTTCTTGACACAGATTTCCACTGATTGAATTGATTTAAGATTTCTCGCAAAGTTCGCAAAGGAATATAAAGCCCGCAAAGAGAATTTTGTTTTGTAGGGGCGTTCAATTGAACGCCCCTACTTTTGCGATTTCCCCTTGCGCGAAACTTGTAGAGGCAATTCATGAATTGCCTCTACTCCATTATCGCGACTGGTGTAAGTCGTTCCTACAATTATCTGGAGTGGCAGCAGGGTCGTATGCTTTTCTTCTCTCGAATTACAAATTTAAGGGGTGGGTGGGTTCTGCGTTTATCTGCGTTCATCTGCGGTTAATAATTGGGATGGTGTGGGACTTGACATTTAGATGGAGCATAGTAATATCTTAATGCCGGAGGGTTAGTCTAACGGTAAGGCAGCGGATTTGAAATCCGCCGGGCGATGAGCCCTTGGGGGTTCGAATCCCTCACCCTCCGTTGGAGAGGTGGCCGAGCGGTCGAAGGCAACCGATTGCTAATCGGTTGAGGGGCTACCCGCTCCTCCCAGGGTTCGAATCCCTGCCTCTCCGTATATTTGGTGAAATAATATGAAGCGAATAAGGTTGGTTACACTTATTGTCCTGATTGTTTTTTCTGTTTGTTGTAAACAGGGAGGAGAAATGAAAAGAGAGCCAGTTGTTGCTGGAAGTTTTTATCCTGCGGAACCTGAGAAGTTACGTTCTATGATAGACCAATATTTAGAGAATGCCAGGGTGAATATCGACGAAAGGGTTTTAGGCTTCATAGTTCCACATGCGGGTTATCCATTCTCTGGCGGGACAGCCGCTTATGCCTTTAAGGCTTTAGAGGGTAAAGATATCAATCTTGTGATTCTGCTAGGGCCTTCTCATCATGCTTATATCCAGGGTTTCTCTGTCTATGATAAAGGTTTTTGGAAAACACCACTTGGTGAAGTTGAAATTGCCGAAGAGTTTACATCCAATCTAAAAAAACATAGTGACCTTATAGATTATTTTCCCGAGGGACACACAAGAGAACATTCGCTTGAAGTGGAGATTCCTTTTCTCCAGGTGGTTTTAAAAGACTTCAAGATTGTGCCAATCGTGTTGAGCACGGATAATATAAATAAGTGCAGAGTCCTTTCCGATGCCCTCTATACGGAATTGATGGATAGGGATGATTGGGTGATAATAGCTTCGTCTGATCTCTATCACGGTTACAATTATGATGAAACAAAAAGGGTGACGGATAGAGTAAATGATTATATCAAGGATTTGGACTGTGAAGGATTATTGGAATATGATTGTCAAAAAAGAAGTGAAGGAGAGTGTGCTGCCTGTGGAGCGTCGGCCATTGCTACTATGATGCTTGCTGCAAAAAAACTTGGTGCCAACAAAGCTTTGTTTCTCCACAGAACGAATTCTGGTGATATAACAGGGCAAAGAAGTGGCTATATAGTGGGTTATGGAACATGGGCTTTTGTAACTACAAATGATAAAAAGGTGGGGAAGAGGGAAGAAGAGGGTGTTTATGAACTTTCAGATAACGAGAAAGAAACCCTTCTTAATATTGTACGGGAAACAATAAATGAATATCTGAAGAATAAGAAGATTCCGGAATTCAGTGTTGAATCAGAAAAACTGAAGAGAAAATCAGGGGTATTTGTAACCTTGAAAAAGCATGGGCATTTGCGTGGATGTATAGGTTTCATCCGTGCTGAAGAACCATTATATAAAGCTGTTGTAGAAATGGCTATATCTTCTGCAACCAGAGATCCGCGCTTTCCACCACTTGAGTTGTCTGAGGTTGATGAGATAAGAATTGAAATATCTGTCCTGACCCCCTTCCAAAAAGTGATGAATCCAGATGAAATAGAGGTTGGGAAGGATGGCTTAATGATACGAGAGGGTTTTAGAAGTGGACTACTGCTTCCTCAGGTCTCTGTAGAGCAGGGGTGGGATAGAAAGACCTTTCTTGAACATACTTGCTATAAAGCGGGTTTACCAGGAGATGCATGGAAGAATGCAGAACTCTGGAAATTCCAGGCACTGGTATTCTCGGAGAAGGATATATAACTAATATCTATCGCGGCAAAGCCGCTAAAATGTAAAAATCAAATATCAAAATGGAAAATGATAAATCAAAGTTCAAAAATAAATTCAAAAAAAGAAACAACGAATGCCACTAATAACACAAATAATTTTTCATTTTTTGCGGTTAGGGCAAGAGATAATTTTGCATTTCTGTTAGTGCGTTGCACGCAGACAGGTTTATTTGTCATTTTGCTTTTTAATTTTTGATATTTTATTTACCAGAAAAAGGCGGTGAAATTAAATGGGAT
>JAGLZA010000101.1 GCA_023131835.1 Caldifarciminota bacterium | reverse complement strand
AAGAGAGGAGAAGCAGACCTTGTGATGGGGAGCAGATTTAAAGGCGCGATAAAAAAGGGTGCGATGCCCTGGCACCATCAATATATTGGCAATCCCGTGCTGACGTGGATTTTTAACAGAGCAAATAAGTCAAATCTAAGCGATACGCATTCAGGATTCCGTGCATTCACGAGAGAGGCATACGAGAAAATGAGAACGGATTTGAAAGCAACAGGGATGGAGTTTGCGACTGAAATGCTTGAGATTGGTATAAAAAAGAGTTTGAGAATTGTTGAGGTGCCGATTACGTATTATCCAAGAGAAGGTGAATCAGAATCAACACTGCATTCGTTTTCAGATGGTTGGAGACATCTGAAGCATATTCTTTTGAGAGCACCTACTCTTCTATTTCTGATACCAGGGTTCATTTTGTTTATCATAGGAGTGTTGTTGGTGTTTTTGATATGGAATCCTTTTAATTTATGGGTGATAAGGCTTGGAATACATTCGATGATTGCAGGATGTTTGCTTGCGATAGTGGGCTATCAGATAGTCTTTTTGGGATTGCTTGCAAAGACATACGTCGTGCATCATGGCTTGGAGAAACAAGACAGGATAACGAAATTTATCGCAAAGCACATTACATTAGCGCGAGGTGCAACAGTGGGCTTGGTGATATTTCTTGCGGGGTTTGTTTACACACTACAGTTGCTGCTGAATTGGATTGGAAGGGGGTATAAGAATTTACCGGTATTGGATCAGGATATTGCCGGACTTGCGATGCTGGTGATTGGATTGCAAACGATTTTTTATTCGTTCTTTTTGAGTGTGATAGGGGGAGAAGAAGAGGTATGAAGATACTTCGGGTTGTGAGTGACCTATTTCCCCACACACTAGGAGGTATGGCTGTGCATGCTCATGAAATGTCGAAGGAGCAAGTAAGGCTTGGTCATGATGTGACAATAATGTATGCATCACAGAGAAATAAAAGATCAATGCACGAATTCGAACATAATTATAATACAATACAATTTGAACCGATTATAAAGCTAATGGGAAACTCGATCACACCTAATTTATTTTTCAAGTTAAACTCTATTAAAGATAATTTTGATATAATACACGCGCATTCATATTTATATTTCTCAACAAATTTAGCTGCAATATCAAGAAGACTTGGCTCACCACCACTTCTAATAACTATTCATAATATGAATACACATACAGCACCTCCGTGGTTTGAGGAAATCTACATACCAACCATTGGTAAATGGACATTAAATTCTGCTGATAAAATAATTTGCTATACAATATCAGAAAAAGTAAAATTACAGAACTTGGGCATAGAATCTGATAAGATTGCGGTTATCCATAATGGTATTGATACAAATAAATTCATTCCAAAAGAAAAAGAAAATTCTGATAGAATCCGTGTTTTATGGATAGGGCGCTTTGTTCCCGGAAAGGGGGTTGAATATTTAATAAATGCATTTAATATTTTAGTCTATGACTTTCCCGGTTCAGAATTTTTCATGGTTGGGCAGGGAGCTCTAAAAGAAAAGATTAAACAAAAAATACGAGATTTTGATTTGGACAAACACGTAGTTATCAGGGATTTTATTCCAAATTCTAAATTAGTGGAAATATACCAAAATTCAGATGTTTTTGTGCTATCGAGTTTGAATGAAGGTGTTCCGCGAACTATATTGGAGGCAATGGCGTGTGGGATTCCAATCGTATGCACAGAACTGCCGCAGCTCGTGGATGTCGTAAAAGGTTGTGGGTTGTTAGTCCCTGTAAGGGATTCTGAAGCACTTGCAGATGTCATCTCCAAAGTTATATCTGATAAAGAACTGGCACAAAAATTAGGAGAAACTGGCCGGAGGAGAGTTGCTGAAAATTACTCATGGGATGATACTGTGAAAAAGACAATTCAATTGTATGAGGAGTTGATTTAGGAGGTTAAGTTGTGATATCTACTCGATTCGGCAAAAAAGATTTGAAACTGATGAGGGGGACTTTTACAAGTCTACATGGTAGAGTACTTGATGTTGGCTGTGGGGATATGCTGGACCGGGTTGGCTTCACCCCCGGAGATGAATACGTTGGTGTTGATATTACAAAATCGAAATATACCGTTGCACTTGCAGATATACACAAATTACCATTTAAAAACGAGTCTTTTGACAGTTGCATTTGCAATGCTGTTTTGGAGCATGTTAAAGAACCAGAAATTGTTTTGAGTGAATGTAACAAAGTATTAAAACAGGGGGGGGTGTTATGGGTGTCGGTTCCATTTCTCATACACATTCATGCGGAATACGATTTTAGAAGATTCACGGGGCAGGGGTTGGCATATGAAGTTGAAAAGGCGGGATTTCGTGTAGACCGATTGCATGGTAGCTACGGTGTGATGGATAATATAGAATACCTACTATATAGCGCGGTTGGATGGAGGGTTGTTAAAGATAAGGATTATAAAAGTATAGGTTCTGCAATTTATATTCTAGTGTTGACAATACTGTTTGTATTATTCAAAGCTTTAGGATTTATATTCAACTCACAACAAAAAAGAGATGTTCACCATGCAACATCATTTGATATAGTCGCACATAAAGAGTAAAAGAGGATAAACAGCATGTCAAAAATCATAATAACTGGCGGTGCAGGATTCATCGGTTCGCATATTGCAGCTCAACTTCGAGAAGCCAAAAAACCGCTGCAGTCACTCGATTATCCGCCAATCCCCAAAAAACCGGATTGATGTGATACATTCCATTCCAAAGGAGTATCTGAAAAAATGAAAATTCTCATTACACAGGATACCGATTGGATTAAAAAATGACCGCTTCAGCCACAGCATTTGGCAGAGAGATTGACGTTAAGAGGTCATGATATGAAAACAGAAAAAAGAACGCTTCAGCAAATCCAAGAACAATATGAAATAGAGAAAGAGTTAGCTAATAGATTGCGTAATGCTGCTAGAAATGAGAGAAAATATTTATATAGAGAGCTATATGATGAATTTTTTCGGCGAGTCCCTCACCATCCCCAATTGACTCGAAAAAAAGACACTAAATCTCAACTTGTGCACGTATCTGAACAAATGAGGTTTCTAAAACGATTTTTAAACCCAGAGACTATTTTTCTTGAAATAGGACCGGGGGATTGCAGTTTGTCACTTGAAGTAGCAAGGCGTGTTAGAAAAATATATGCAATAGATGTATCTAAGGAAATTATCCCGGACATAATTACTCCAGAAAATTTTGAACTAATTATTTCCGACGGTTCTAGCATTTCTGTTCCCGAAAATAGCATTAATATTGGTTATAGTAATCAACTCATGGAGCATTTACATCCTGATGATGCCTTTGACCAACTTCAGAACATTTATAAGGCGCTAACTCCTAGTGGTATATATTGTTGTATTACGCCTAATCGAATTTCGGGACCACACGATATTTCGAAGTATTTTGATGAAGTTGCAACAGGATTTCATTTGAAGGAATACACGGTTACTGAATTGTATAATTTATTTAAAAGTGTCGGATTTTCAAAAATAAATATATACATTGGTGGTAAAGGGATTTACATCCGATTTTCGTTATTAATAATTATACATATTGAAAAAATTCTTAGTACAATACCTGTTTCATTAAGAAAAAAAATAACAACCACTTTACCATTTAAAGCATTATTAGGTATTTGTATGGTAGGACAAAAATAGAAATCTATGGAAGTAATAATATCGGTCCCAATTGTGATTATCACCGGATATATCCTTTATCGAGAATTTAGAACCGTGAAACCCACCACACTTTTTGTGGGAGGTGAAACAATTGCTTCTTGAATATTTGAGAGATAGAAGAGAAGAAAGAGAATAGCTGGTGAGACACACCCATTTCCTCCATAATTCAAAACATGTACGGCTTTTCTAAGTATTGTCCTTACTTAGAAAGAGGAAAAAAATGGAAGGAAGTTATACTTTATATACAATGAAAAAGAGAACTATCCTTCAAAGAAGTGAATAGCCACTATTATAGGAAATAATATGTCTACCATGCATGGAGGGAAGAACATGATAAAAGTATTAAGAATTGCTGCGCATCTTTATCCCACGGTTTATGGTGGTGCACCAATTCATGCTCATGAAATGTCTAAACTTCAATCAGAAATGAATTGTGAGGTTACCGTTTTAACTTGTGATTATGATAATTCCAGTAGTAATGATAAAATGCATTAAGGAGTGATCGCTTATGTCAAAAATCGTAATAACCGGTGGTGCGGGGTTCATTGGCTCTCACATTGCAGAGAGCTGTGCAAAGGATGGATACGAAGTTGTAATGATAGATAATTTGGATGATTATTATTCACCAGAATTAAAAAAGAAGAATATTGAGTATGTTTTAAAAAGCGGAAACGCAACGTTTGTTCATGGTGATGTTACCGATCTCGATTTTTTTAGAACAGTGATCGATAGAGATGTAGAATATGTTTTTCATGAAGCGGCTCAGGCAGGAGTTAGAATTTCAGTGGAGAATCCATTTAAGCCGAACAATATCAATGTATTAGGAACACTGAACGTGTTACAGGCGTCATTGGAAGTAGATGTTGAAAGAGTGATAAATGCATCTTCTTCATCGGTTTATGGAAAGGTGGAATATCTACCATTTGATGAAAAACATCCTACCCAACCTGTTTCTCCATATGGCGTTTCAAAGTTGGCGGCGGAACATTATTGCAGGGTTTTTTATGAAGTTTATGGGATTTCAACTGTATCTTTGCGATATTTCACGGTTTATGGTCCGAGAATGAGACCAGATCTTGCTATATCTATTTTCACGGGAAAAATGCTGAATGACGAGCCGATAACAATTTTTGGTGATGGAGAACAGACAAGAGATTTTACGTATATTGAAGATATTATTAAGGTGAATATGAAATTATTGGATACGAACAGAGCCGATGGGAAGGTTATGAATATCGGAAGTGGGAATAGGATAAGCGTTAATGAGCTTGCTACAAACTTGAAGAAGATCATTGGAAGTTCTTCTGAGGTAAATTATGCTGAAGTGCAGAGGGGAGATGCGAAACACACGCTTGCGGATGTGGGGCTGGCAAAGGAGCTGGTGGGGTATGAACCAAGTGTCAGTATTGATGAGGGGTTAAGGAGATTTGTTGAATGGTTTCGAGGCGAACAGATTACAGTATCTACGTAATGATAAAATGAAAATTTTGATTTGTGCATCGGAATATTATCCTTATGGATCGGGTATTGCAAATGTCGCATATAATATGGTAGAGCAACTCAAGAAAATGGGTGTTGACTGCACGGTTTGTTCGCCAACTGGCCCGGGCATCGAACTCAGATCATTGAAAGGGTATGGGTTATTAGGCCTTATTCCCTACTGGCATAAAGTCAATAAATATTTCAAAAAAAGAGCCGATGATTATGATGTTGCGTGGATTCATAATCCTTTGTTTTTAAAAGATAATCCTTTTCAAAGAAGTTTAGTAACGATACATTCAACATATTATGGTAAAATGATTCAAGGATTAAAACCAAAAAGTTATAACAAAATCGCATCAAAAATAGAACGATACTGCTTAAACAAATTCGATGAAAAAACAAGATTCACGGCGGTAAGCAGGCGAGATTGTGATGACGTAAAAGGGGCAGGTATAAACTGCAAAATAATATATATCCCAAATGGGGTTGATATCGAGCAATTTACGCCCTCTGATACTAAAAAAATGCTAAGGAAAAAATTTAAACTTCCAGAAGATAATTTAGTTATTTTAAGTGTTGGAAGGTTGGTTAAACACAAACACCCGCAAAAATTAATTGAAATGTTTTCAGTAATCGAAAAAGAAATAAAAAATATTACATTTGTTATAGCAGGAAAAGGTGATTTATTTAAACCATTGAAAGAATATGCTGCGAAGAAAAATATTAAAAATATAAAATTTCTTGGCTTTGTTCCAAATGATGATTTGCCGGACTTATATGCATGCTCTGATTATTTCATAATTTCCTCTAAATATGAGGGAGGGGAACCCACCTTAACGGTTGCAGAAGCGATGGCGTCTGGTTTGCCCTGTATTGTTTCAGATATTCCGAATTTAAGATTTATTAAAGGTGCTAAATCAGGCATTGTCATTGATTTTAATGATGTTGGGAACGCTGCAAAGAATATAGTTGAATATTTAGAAGGAGATAATTCAGAGCATTCAAAAAACGCGAGAGAGTATGCTTTAAATAACCTGGATTGGGGGATAATAGCAGAAAGGTATTTGGATGAATTTGAAAAGGTGTTATCAGATGAAGAGTAGTAAAACCCTGAATATCGGAATAATCACTTCTCAAATGGGTGATCCCGGTAAGACTCCTATAGCAAAAACAAATGTTATTGATATATTGTATCCTCTTTCAAATGATATTTACCTTATCACTGATAATGTAAGGTATGATTTATTCAAAAAAAATAAGAAAATTCATATTTATGGGATACAATATAAGATGGGAACAAGCGCATTCACAAAATTTATAAGATATACTTATTTACAATTAAGGATTTCATATAAGTTAATAAAGATAACAAAAAATGTAGATATGTGGATTTTTTTGGGTACAAATCTTTTAGCACTGCCTATACTAACTGTAAAATTGCTGAGAAAAAATGTTGTATTGGCTCTTTTAGGTTCTTATACGCTGATGGCTAAGTTTTCAAATACCGATTTTTATATGCCAGAAAAAATTTTAGAAAAAATTACTTACACTCTTTCAAACCGCATAATACTTCATTCTCCAAATCTTATCAAAGAATGGGACTTGGAAAAATACAGAAACAAAATTTGTATCGCTCATGAGCATTTCTTGGATTTTGATAAGTTTAAAATAAAAAAGAAATTTAATGAACGGGATAATTTAATTGGCTACATTGGACGTTTAAGCGAAGAAAAAGGTGTTTTTAACTTTGTTAAAGCAATTCCTGAGATATTAAAAGAAGGGGGTGAGGTTAAATTTTTAGTGGGAGGAGATGGGCAATTACGGGATAAAATCGAGGAATATTTGGATGTTGCGAGCTTAAATGATAAAGTAAAACTTACCGGCTGGATTCCTGATGAAGAATTTTCAACATATTTGAATGAATTGAAATTGTTTGTTTTACCATCATATACTGAAGGACTTCCACATACCTTATTAGAGGCGATGGCATGTGGCACGCCAGTTTTAGCCACACCCGTTGGAGCAATACCAGATGTAATAAAAGATGGAGAGACGGGATTTATCATGGAGAACAATTCGCCGGAATGCATTGCAAAAAATATTGTAAGGGCTCTTGCACATCCAAATATAAATGAAATTACAAAGAATGCCCGTG
>JAGLZA010000100.1 GCA_023131835.1 Caldifarciminota bacterium | reverse complement strand
AACTCCACGAACTCAATAAACCCAGTTTTTAGCCACGGTTTTAATACACAGTTTATTTAAAATTCCTCGTTACCCCTCCTCCCATCCCTTTTTTTGACACTGATTTTCACTGATTGAACTGATTTAAAGATTTCCCACTACTTCCCCCAAAAGACACTGATTTTTTTAATTTATTTTTTTATCTGTGGTTATCTGTATTATCTGTGTCAAATTCTGGATAGATCTCAAGTAAAAGGAATTAGTTGAATAGTCAAATAGTTAATTAGGAGCGAACCCTACGAACCCTTACCGACTTACAACTCTTGATTCCCGATTTTGGACATTGGACGTTGGACTCTGAACTTCTTTTCAACTCAACGAACTCTATGAACCCTACGAACCCCATGAACTCAGTTTTTTAGCTACAGAGACACCCCGATACGGCCGGGTCTTCCCTACGGAGCAAACAAAAGGGCACAGAGTGTATTAGTTAATTGGTTAATTAGGTAAAAAAATAAAACTAAATCCCAATCCCTAAACCCAAAATCCTAAATTATCCTTGATCCCTCGAACCCTAAAGCTATACCCTTTATGTTTTTAGAGAACTCAGAGGTAGGGGCGTTCAATTGAACGCCCCTACAGGAAGAGTGCATTTTCAACCCTTACAATTACTACATCAACAGAGGTTGGATATAAAAAATTTGGAGGGTAGAGAGAAAAGAGTTCTAATTACCTGTCAATAAATATCATAGAGTCCATTCTCACTCTCAAATACTACTCGCCTAAGACCACCATCTTCCTCAAAGCATAAAATGTTTCTTCCAGTTTGTCATCGATCGGACAGGCTTTGAGTTTTGCAAGGTAAATGCCTGGCGTGATCCCTTCGGTATTCCATTTTGTACTGTGATAACCAGCATTAATTTCTTTGTTGATCAATGTAATTACCTGTCTCCCTGTTATATCATAGATGGTGAGTGACACTCTACTTTTTACTGGTAACTGATAACTGATGACTGTCAACTGGCCACAGGGGTTCGGATAGTTGGATAGACTATATGATTCGTTTGATGGAATCCGTGAGGTATCTTCCTCAATGCCTGTTAACGGTCCGATATACTCTGTAGCAACAATTACATCATCGAACCAGACTGTATCTATCTGTCCTGGGGGCCCTTCCGTCATATAGAATAGAAGCCAGAAGAAGTTTACCTTAAGTTCATCTACAATCCGCCACTGAAAACCCTCAAAAGGAACACTATCAGGATGAGGGTAGAATTTATCCCAGATCCAATAACCATTTGGGAATCCTTCCCCAAGATGAATTGAAGGTTCTCCATTTATCCAGAAAGCCTGTTCACCATTATAAGAACCCAGAGGGTTATTGCATATCATCATAATCTCGACGCATATCCATTCTCCTCTTTCAACAGGGACTGTTGGGGTGGGGTGGAAGGTATTTCCCCAGTATGTATTTGGGACAGGGTTTCCTCTCATATGCATCCAGTATGTATAAAAATCCCATCTCCAAGCTGAACCCATTGGTTCAATCCCGGTAGTAAATCGTTCGTCACCATTTGGTCTCACTCCTGCTCCGCCCTGAGGCCAGGGTGTGGGAGGGTTATACCCTCCCATGTGAACAAAGTGGTGAACCGGATGGCAATTCTGGGCAAATTTGACATAGAAACGCGCATATAAAGTGTCATAACCTGCGTAATCAACCAGTCTTTTGTAAAGATGTCCACCTGTATTCTGTCCGATTATTGAAGTCATCTGGAGGGATTGGATGCCGGAACTCACTATTGGGACATCTGATTCCAATGACATTCCTCCAAGATTTACCACTTCGTCCCAATGTGCTGCAACATCGTCCAGAGTAGGCTCTTCAAAATCCTCGGTGAATACAATGGATCTGTCATTTTTTATTCCCTTGTCACCGGGATATTCCGAAGCAAGTCCATATTGGACATTAGCGTGTAACCTAATCTGGATAGAGAAAATAGATGCACACAAAAAGACAATCAAAAATAATCGTTCTTTCATTGTTTTGACACCTCCTTTTCAGGTGTAAAATGAGCAATTATTTAGTTATTTAATAAAAATTATTATATTTTTCAGGTTTGTCAATGTTTTTAAGATTTCCCTACCCCGTTTTTTAAACCGCAGATGAACGAAAGAGCCCTCGACCCCTTGAACCTTTTTAACTTTGTAATTCAAAGAAAGGAAAACCCCCAACCCTTCCACTATTTTTTAATCATAGAGGAATTAATGTGTTGGTTGGTTAGTGAGTTGGTCAGTTATTCGGTTGTTCGCAGGGGCACGGAGCACTGTGCTCCTACAAGAAGAATTCACTGTTAAACCTTGCAATTGCTGCATCAACAGGGTTTGGGGATGAAAATTTGGGCATTGTCCCAAAGTTGTATGAATTAGTGTAAATTCTGGAGTTTGGACGCTCGGAGTTAGACAGATAAGACATTATATATTTAGCAAAAATTAATGGATATAATATCATACTATCAAACTCCGAGCTTGGGGGGAACCATTTCAATTAGTGCGAGGTGATATTGTTCAGAAACCCTCTCGGAGGACGAGCGGGCACGGTTTTTTGATTTCCTTGGAAATCAAAAAGAGCGAGTCTGAGAGCGGGAGAGGCAATTTCCTCGCCGGGGAAATTGACCTCGTTTTCTGAACGATATTACCGAGCAACTAAGCATAAAGTAGCCCTGATTTTTAAAAGTTTATCATACAAATTTGGGACAACCTCAAAATTTGGGAGGTAATCAATAACAGTAATGCTGACCTATCCCAGCTCTTCTCTTCAGTCGTTTGCCCTGGTCATAAATGTCATAAGCATAAAGACAGACCTGGGAAATTTTATTTTTTCATATCAATAGTAATCTTATTGACATATATCAATTCTCGATCGCGATTCTCAAGGAAATTACACAGTATGAATTCAGTATCAGGCGCAACACTTTCATTAAATACCTCTTTTTCATTTACATATACAACAACATTCTGATCCAGCTGAACCATATCAGGATGGATGTAAATTGTGAAGGTTCCAAGAGCTGAACTTCTTATGTAGAATCTATTTCCTGCGAAATATGCTTCAGCACGTGCTGATGGCAAATCTCTTGTAAATAGCATATATTTTGTAATCTCAGGAAATTTACCACGTAGAGTTAATTCCTTATTTTCTCTTAGTATTGTTATCTCTGTGGAGTCGCCTCTCTTCTTTTTACTCTTATAATCATTCATATCATCTATATTCTTAATCTCACTTCCTTCAAGATTGATGAAAATATCTCCTTCTTTTACACCTGTAACTGAACACAGTGTGCTGTCTCCAACAACCCTTGCAACGCGAATACCAGTTCCTTCGAAGTTATAGTCCGGAATAAATCCAAATAATATCCGATCATCAATCAATTCCATATTATGGTCCTCGTGCCAATCAGCGTGCCTATCAGGTATCACTTCGTCTATTGAGAGCCACATACACCTGCCGAGTTCAGGATATGCAGTTTCCCATTTGATACGAGGTGGGTTTACAACACGGGGATGGGTCTTTATAAACTTTTCAATAAGTGGTATTTCCATATCTGCGTATGTAAATTCATGCCCTATTCCTTGATAGACCCTGTATAATAGATTCGCTCCAGCCCTCTCTGCGAGTTCCATCATGGGCCGGATATCCTTATCAGGAAAGAGTCTGTCAAGGTCCGTATTAATCACATAGAGGGGACGATTATAAAGGTTGACAAAGTAAGTCTGCGTTCCACCTTGAATAGACCCTGTGCCCGGATGTCCACTCAATGGAATAAAGGCTGCAAAATCATTAGGGTGGCACATTGCAAAGAAGAAAGAACCTGATGCACCATCAGAAAATCCTGTCATAAATACCTGGTTGTCATCGATATTGAATTCTTGTTTTGTTATTCGAATTTGTGAAAGGATATTGGATACACCTACTGAATCCCACCAGGTTGCTCCAATCTGTCCAAATGGGAAAAGCAATATATATCCCTTTTGGTTTGCCAATCCTGTAAATGGATTTTCCTTCGCATATTCCTCTATATCTTTTATGATATCCGGCCGACTGACCCCACCGTGCAGATAAACAATTAAAGGGGTCTTTTTTAATGGGTCATAGTTGTCGGGAATATACCAGCAGAATGGACGCTCAACTCCATCAATACAGAGATTTTTCGACTTGACCATACCTGTTTTTTCAGGCTTTCTAAATTTTATTCCTTTGAGTAACTTAATGAGTGTATCGGTGGACGGCTTTTCCCTTAAAATACCTTTCAGGATTTTTCCCTGTTCTTTTCCTGATTTTGCACCCAGAAGATTGTTTATTGATTCTTGAAGACCTTTTCCATTTATCGATAAAGTTAGAAGAAACAAGCAAAGTACAATCATTTTAAATTCTCTCATCTTACCTCCTTTTACTTAAATAATGTTAATCTAAAGTCGCCTAATCCTTATTTACCAATACATCTTTATGAATATTTTTCTACTTCCTATCCTATAATTTGCAGTCCTTTTTTAGCAAACGAAAAAGGTTGTCCCTACTCCTGATCTTCTGGGATTTCCATTCCCAGGAAATACATCAAGAATGCCCAGTATTCTGCTGATTGTTCAATCTGGGCTGAGAGTGTGGTTCCACCACCGTGACCAGATTCTTTCTCAATTGAAAGCAAAATAGGCTCACCATTGGGATTTGCCTCCTGCATACGGGCAACCATTTTTCGAACATGGAGAGGGTCAACTCGAGCATCGTTTTCGCTGCCAGTAATGAACATAGCAGGATAATCTGTTCCATTTTTGACATTGTGATAGGGCGAATATTTATACAAATATTCGAACTGTTCAGGATTATCTGCATTGCCGTACTCCTCCGTCCAAATATTGGCATATCCAAATTTGTGATAACGAATCATATCCAATAAGGGTACAGCACAATTCACAACCTTAAATAGTTCGGGTTGTTGGACTGTTGCAGCACCAACCAATAGACCGCCATTACTACCACCCGATATGGCAAGTTTCTCGGGATTTGTATATTTGTTTTTAATCAACCATTCCGCAGCAGATATAAAATCGTCAAAGACATTCTGTTTTTTCTCTCTCATTCCTGCTTCGTGCCAATTCTTACCATATTCACCTCCACCGCGCAGGTTTGGCATAGCTATCATTCCGCCGCTTTCTAACCAGACAATAAAGGTAGTGGAAAATCTGGGCATTATAGAAATATTAAAACCACCGTAACCTGTTAATAGAGTCGGATT
The DNA here is from genome assembly GCA_023131835.1 of Caldifarciminota bacterium. GTDB lineage: Bacteria > Hydrothermota > UBA3072 > UBA3072 > UBA3072 > JAGLZA01. The sequence continues at coordinate 19,105 of JAGLZA010000100.1, read as the reverse complement.
GCTTCCATCTTTTTTTAAGCCTTTCCGGTGAACTAAAAACATAGAAACAGGGGTTCCATCTTTGGATTTATACCAGATCTGTTCTGCCGTATAGTTATCAACGTCAATATCAAGAGGAAATTCTTTATAAACCTTCAAACTATCATCATCGAAGTCATATTTGAAAGTCGTTACTGGATAGGTAAAGGAAGAAAACCGAACCCAGATATCAGGTTTTGACCAATAGCCGCTTACTCTGCTTGTTCCGTATGTTGAAAAGGGCAAATCTCTAATATGTTCGCCATCTATGGTATATATCTTGACCTGTTGGTAGGCATTATGCTGGTAGACGGCGTAAATATTACCTGCAATTCCTCTTATATATGAGAGTTTGTCCTTTTTGTTTTCGGGAATAAATTCGCGCCAGTTTTCTCTTTCAGGTTTATCTACATTAGTGACATAGACCTTGTACATAGGCGCATCTAAGTCTGTGGTAATAAAAAACTTATCCTCAATTAAGCGAATATCGTAATAAGAGTCAAAGCCTGTTACTAATGGAATGGGTGGCTTAGAAGACCCTATTTTTTTGAAGTACATTTCATTTCTATTGAACATACCGCGACAAAAAAGCACATATTTCCCGTCTTCGCTGACACTTGCATCATGAGAAAATTCTTTTACTTCATCATGAGAGAAGACCTTTTCGTCCTGTTCTGCTGGCGTTCCCAATCTATGGAGATATACAGCTTGCCAGTAATGTTCTTCTCCTTCTGGCACTTTCCCCTTTTGTGGGTTGGCAGAGTAAAAGAAACCAGAATTATCAGGTAGCCAGGATACCCCGAATTGTCTCCATCCCCTCAATGTATCAGGTAATATCTTTTTGGTTGCTACTTCCATAATGTTAATTACAGGATTTTCATCACCGCCTCTGGCTTTTCCGAAAGCAATATATTTTCCATCGCGTGAGGTATAAAATCCAAGCAAGGTTTCTGTAGTGTCCCATTTATTAGGATTTAAAAGGACTTCTGCCGGAGCATTTTCGTTTTCTCTTGTGTAATAAATCCTTTTTTCCTCGGTCTTCTTCTGTACCCAGAAGAATTCCCTTTCGCCGTCTATTACCTTCCATGGGACACCTTCATCATCGTAACGCCATAATTCGTTAAAGCGCTTAATCAAGAAGTTGCGATGAGGCATTTTATCAAGTATTGGTTTTGATAGTTCCTCCTGGTTTTCTACCCATTCGATAACTTTAGGGTCATCTCTGTTTTCCAGTCACCTGTAATTATCAACAATTACAACCCCATGAAGAGTATCTTGCACTGCAATTTTTGAAGTTTCCGGATATTCGATTTTCATACCCTTTGCGTATGTAGTTCCACTTACTAAGGTTAAAGATAGAAACACACTTAAAAAAACAAACAAGTTCACCCTTTTCATCTCTGTATTTTCCTCCTTTTATTAAATTATAGTGACGGGCCAGCACTTTTGCAAGACATTAGAAGTAGAACAGGTACTTTGCTTTTATTGCTCCAATCTGGTTCTCCAGTTCTAACTGCCCGCCACCGTTTTGCACCCGATAGTCATTTAAAGCTATATATATCCAGCTCTTGGGTGAAAAATTCCAGGAGAAAAGTAATCCAATACGGTTTGATAACAATTCGGTTTCCCCGAAATCTGTGTAAGGCGTTTCCATTACGAATTCATTGAAGATACTCAGGGTCATATCCTTACTTAGATTAAGTCTGAGCCTGGGGGTTAACCTTGGTGTAACTGAAATAATGGTACTCGTTGTATCCCACTCAGTCCACATATTTCCGTTCAGAATGAACGAGATTCGCGGTATCGGAGTATAAGTAAGAGAAAGCCAGTTGCTGCCCTGATAGGCGATGAATTCGCGGCGATAATTGTATTGGTAGCCATAATAACCACCAAGATTTATGCTGTATTTTTCAGCGCTACCCCAGACGGATAGGTTTGCTGCACGATAAAAGTAATTCGTATCAGCCTGATAATGAGAACCTGCATCCGCCTCAAAATAAAATCCCCATCCATTACGGAAACTGGTATTTATTAAGAAGCCACCCACATTTGACCAGTCTGAACCTCCAGGTTCCTTTCGCGCACTGAACAATGGTGCTATAATGATTCTACGTAAGAAACCCTTCTGATAATTCTTGTACGGTCCGGTGATTAATAGAATTCTCTGAAGTCCCACCCATGGGGTAAAACCAATATCACTCACATCAAAGGAATCATTCACGGCTTCCAAAACAGCTATACTCATAAATCTTCTACTGAAACCATAATACCCTGAGGAAAATGCCCATCCCTTCTTTCCATTCCTTTCACTCATTGCACTCTGGAAGATAAACTGTTTCATACCTGAAAGATAAGCTCCGTCTACGCCAACTGCATAATTGTAATCGTCTCTGTTAGCCATTGAACCACTGAATAGTACTCCTATCGCAGAATTCTCCAATACCCTGCGCCTTAGCCTTGCAACGGCAAAACCTTTTTTCGGTTCTTCTCTTAGTGAATTGGTATATGCTCCAAGTAGTCCAAAACTCCAGTCTCTGGATTGATTGGTTAATTTTAAACCACCAAGAATTGGGACAATCTCACCGTTTACGGATCTTCCAATCTGACGGGAATAGAAGATATTGAGGGGAGAGTAGAAATCACTTCCTTCCAAAAAATTAGAAAATCGATAAATTTCACTTCCTTCCAAAAAGAATGGCCTTTGTTCTTCTAAATAAAGAGGATAGCGGGATAGATTCAGTGTAAATGGATCTGCTTCAATCTGTGCAAAATCAGGATTGATTGTAGCATTAATGGTTCCCTCTGAGGTAAAATCCCATTTGAAATTTAGACTGGCACGAAGTTTATATACTCCTTCTTCTTCTCCTGCCTTATCATATCGCAAGAATCCTTCCGGATAGAGTTCGAAATGATAACCCACAGATTTAGGATTTATTCCCTTTAATACACCGTATGTAGAAACTATATCCCTGTTTATCGCTTCTACCTCCGTCCAGTTATCGTATTCGTTATTTTTTGTGATATACCTTCTAAAATTCACACCCCATTCAGATAGTCCCTTTTTATACCTGATTGATTTAAAGGGTATCTTTATTTCCACGGTATAGTAATCATCATATATATTTACTCCACTATACCAGACCCCATCCCATGTATCATCTCTTCTTCGGCCATCGTCAAGAACAAGACCATCATTCCCTACAGATAATTGCCCGGATGCCTCAACTGTGAAATAATAAGCAGTGTTCTTACTACCAAAGGGATCAAGATATAAAATCACATAATCCTCCCTTCCACCCAGACAGGAAACACATTTATACTTCTCTGTATAGGCACGGAATGCAACATATAGATTTTCTTCATCCTGTAAGATATAGACCACAGTTTTTTCAGAAGGAGATTGCTTTTCATAGGGTAAAATCTGAATAAAGTTAGTCGCCGAGTCTGCTATATTCCATACTTCTTCCAGGATACCATCTATAACAGGTGCTTTTTCAACAGGCCGTATTTCAACAACTTTATCGTTGTTCACTGATAAGAGGAACAATAATAATAAACTCATTTTACCTCCTATGTACTGTTAAGGCAATACTTTAACATATGTCTAATGAGCCAGTTTTTTAAATATAACATCCAGTTACCTTTTTCTCTTTTGACTTCACTCTTTGATATCAACATCTTCATTTTATCAACTTATTCAAACTCCAGAATATTAGAAAAGAATGGCAGCATATATTTTTCGATTCGCTCTCGTACTTTGTCCCCGTGGCCACCTTCAAATTTTACCAGATTATGTGGTATGTCTGCTTCTTTCAGTAATTCTGAAAAATATTCGCAACCCTCTGGGATCCATTTGTAGTTATCATTTATCCCATAATCAATAGTAATGCCTTTAAGTGTCAGGAAATTATCCTTATAGCGTTCTATTTTTTCTGCTAAACCCCCAAAGCCATTCTCATAATTTTTCCATATCGTAGTATCTAAAACGACTTCTTTATCCGATTTATAATAAGGATAGTCTATAAAAGGCGCCATTTTATCAGGGTTGGGAGAAAAAGCAGCACCATATGCATATGAAAAGACCCTATCATGGTCCTTAGCAGCAATAACAAGATGCGTAACGAAGGACATGAACTTTATTTTAGCCTCGTCTTTTTTCATTCCTTTAAATTCTTCTTCTTTGGCAAGGTATTGATTTATCGTATTCTGACTTGCAAACATTGAGTTCTTTGATAATCCATCCTTATCAAAAAATCCTGGAGATAAAGCATAGGTGGCACCAAAAACATCTGGATGCAGCATAGCAAGATTTAAGGCACCATATCCGCCCATCGAATGTCCTGAAATTCCCCTGGAAGCAGCATTTGGAAGAGTTCTGTATTTACAATCGATGTACTCAACGACATCCTTAACTATAAAATCTTCCCAGTTTCCCGTAACAGGTGAGTTAACATAAAAACTTCCCAGCATAAAGGTGAGACCATTAGGAATGACCACGATCATTTCATTGATCGTCCCTGTATCTATTAATCTATCTATAGATTCTCTTAGCGCAAAGCCTTGAAATACACCCCAGTAGGTAAAGTATACAACCGGTGTGCTGAATCCTGGAAGAAAATAGACCACAGGATATTTTTTATCAGATGTGCTGTATGAAGGAGGCAGATAAATAGCAACTGGCTGCTCCGTTGGAATTCCGAACAGATTATCTTCTAATGAAGGCGCAGGGATATTTGCTTCAATCAATTTGCCTTCTGCTGCTTGTTTCACTTTTGTTTGTGGTTTGCCCAAACATTGAAAACCTACAATTGTATGTATTACAATGAATACACTCAGGATGAATGTAATTAGCTTTAATCTATTCATTCCATATCCTTTTTAGGTTTTGTTGAGTTATTTAAACTATTCGTATTATGAGATTCAACTTGCTTGGCATTCTCCTGCAAACACCATAAAGCCACCTTTCTCATAAATCCCCAATCCGAACCCCTATCATCCAATTCATCATCACTGCGATAGGTTCCATCATTAATAACAGTATCTGGAAGATCTGGAAGAAACACACTATCGCGGTCACTGTCCTCCTCGAATTCCGGATGAGGACCTATAATAAACACTCTACCTCTCCCATAATTAAATGCTACCATTGCCGAGTAATCCCCTCTACTATGCCTGGCCAATATGTTTACTTCAGCATCTTTATTCGGTATAAATACTGGCCCCCCGAAATAGAAAATCCATATAGAGTCCGGTTCAGTTCTTGTTATGGGATGCCTGGAATCCACAATATTCACCTTGACCACTTCTTGATCAGGAAAAGGAACGATTTCATCCACAGGACCCCTTGCTGTGCCGGGAAAAATTCCAAGGGGCGTCATAGGAAGTCGCTGCTCTTGCCAGATAACCTTCTCACTTGCAAAGTAACCCCCACCACAAATACCAATGTAACCTCCACCACCCCGAATAAAATCTCTTATCTTCTCCTTACCCTCTAATGAAATATCCAGTGCATATTGATACATGTTCCCACCGGGAACACATAGCAATCTGAAGCTGTCGAGTCCAACCTTATTAATGTAATCTGCTTTTATCAATTCAACCGTATAACCCATCCATTTAAACATGTTCTCCGTGGCGCGGATACATGTTTCATCAGCGCCCTCATCTGAATAAAGGGCAATATCAGCTCTTTTCCCCTGTGCTTGCTTGCAATTGGGGACCAGTAAAAGCAGCAAAAAAGCGAATAAACAGCCCATCATCCATTTTTCATGGTTTTTTCTTATCCTTTGATTCATCGTAACCTCCTTTTAGTCCAATTCTTTTAGGCACCAGAGGACTGCCTTTTTCATCAATTCCCAATCCGAACCCCTGTCATCCAATTCATCATAAGGTGCAGTGCCATCGCGGTAACTATTCACCTCGAGTTCAGGATGAGCACCTGAAAGAAACACCCTGCCATGACCATATTCAAACGCTAACATCATGGGCAGGTTTTCTACATCATACCTCCCTAAAATTGCTACATTTTCATCTTGAGCTGGTAATAATGCAGGACTCCCGTAATAAAAAATCCATATAGAATCCGGCTCGGATTGCGTTATATAATGAGAAGAATCCACTATATTTACTCTACTCATACCGTATGCTGGTGAAGGAACAATTTCATCTATAGGTGCCCTGGATGTACCTTTATATAATCCCAGGAGGTCTGTGGAAAGTTGTTCACCTTGCCAGATAGCCTTTTCTCCTGCAAAGATGGCTCCACCACAAATACCGATGTAACCTCCACCATCATGAATGAACTTCTTTATATTCTCCCTGCCCTCTAAAGACATTTCCTGAGCATATTGGGGTAGGTTCATTCCTGGAATGCACAGAATTTTGAAACTGTCCAGCCCAACATTATTAATGTAATCTGCATCTATGAATCTGACTTTATGACCCATCCATTCAGACATTTTCTTAAAAGCAAGTGCAGATTCCTGCCAGCAACTATGTCCTGCATAGAGTGCTATGTCAGCGTTTTTATCTGGTATGCCTTTACAACCATTAAACAGTCCTATCAATATGATAATAAGAAATGAGTATCTCATAAGGGATTGAACAACCTTCCTTTTTTCTCTTTTTGCTTTTTTCTCCATTATTTCCTCCTATTCTTTATTTTTTTATTGAGGATGACCAGTCAGGTAATGTTTTGGATCGGTCTCTCAGATGCGACAATAGTTCGTAATCATTCTCATTTGCCTGCATTGGGACAAGCACAACATATCCTGAATAATACAGAACAACATCGCTATTTTCTGGTGCGGATCCCCGGCGACTAAATCCAAGTTTCCAGATATCATCTGTCGAGTCAGTAGTTTTATTGAATACGCAGTCAAAAAGCAAACCTGCTCGCTCTACAACTCGCACGCCTTTAATTTCAGACGGTGGGATTCGTGGTATGCTGACAGTGAGATACTCTGGTGGCTTTAAATCCCGGACTATTTGGCTTTGCGCCAGTCGAACTACCCACTCGGTTGCTGCATCAACGGCTCCCGGTATAGTGTCATCTAATCCCGAAACTGCGATAGTAGGTACACCCCAGAAGGTTGCCATCCTGGCTGCTCCGATCGTTCCTGAGAAGATCCAATCATATGCAAGATTGGGTCCATTATTTATCCCGGAAATTACCAGATCTGGTGGATTGTTTCGCATAATACCCCTCAGAGCAAACAATACGCAATCTGCAGGGAATCCGTCCACTCCAAAAGCATGAATTCCCTCGCCGAGTTTTCGTGGTTCAACTTTGACAGCTCTCTCTCTGAATACGGTACTGTAGTGTGTGCTACCGCTGCGATCCTCAAGTGGTGCCACGACATAAGTTTCAGATATTTTTGCAAAAGCGCAAGCAAGTCTCCTCATGTTATTATCATCGATTCCGTCGTCATTGGTAATCAAAACGGTCCTTGGCCAGTTATCGTTATTTTCCTGAGCCAAACAAATGTTCGAACAGCAGAGTAAGAAGATGAGTAACACTACAACTGAAGATATACTCCTTTTTTTCATCTGACCTCCCTTCAATTTATTTCTTTCAGACACCATAGAACCGCCCTTCTCATCAACTCCCAATCCGAGCCCCTATCATCCCATACATCACTTGCAGGGAATCCATCACGTTCACTGTCCTCCTCAAATTCAGGATGAGTCCCGATAATAAATACCCTGCCATCACCATAATCAAAGGATATCATCATGGGTTGATTTCCTATGTCATACCTACCTAAAATAGATATATCAGCGCCGGTATCGGGTGTGAACATTGGACCATAACAATAAATAATCCATGTGGAATCCTGCTCGGATTGTGTTATGGGATGTGTGGAGTCCACAATATTCACTTTACACATAACACATTGAGGGTAAGGAGCAATTTCGTCTACTGGACCCCTGGTTGTGCCCGGAAATATTCCTAAAGGGGTCATTGGTAGTTGATTGCCCTGCCAGATGACCTTTTCTCCCGTAAAGTAAGAGCCTCCACAGATACCAATGTAACTTCCACCATCACGAATAAAATCCTTTATATTCTCTTTACCTTTTGAAGATATATCCTGAGAATATTGATACATATCACCACCAGGAACGCACAGAATCTTGAAATTGTCCAGCCCTCCATTGTTAATGTCATTTGATGTCACCAAACGAACTGTGTAACCCATCCATTCAAACATGTTCTCCGTTGCCTGGATACAACCTTCATCAGTGCCCTGGCCCGAATAAAGGGCTATATCAGATGTCTGCACACCCTGACAATAAATAAACAATAGAGGTAGCAAAAAAATGAATAATTTACGCATCTTTCCCCCCTTTTCTGATATAATTTTTGCCATATCAAGAATCTCGCTTCACTTATTGTATTATTTTTTATAGATATCTGTATCACCTCACTCATACAGTATAACAGTTTTTTGGATTTTGTCAAGGGGCGATTGGTTTTTTTGTTTTCTCGTATCATCTGTGGTTTTTGGTTTTTCTTAAGGTTTATCGTTTTTAAGGATTGAATCGACAAATTTGTTTGCTTCGGGGGTTAGAAGGTTTCGATACTCCAGGCAAATCTTTTTGGCAGCCAGGCCTGCCCAGTCAGCCGGTAACAATTCAAATGGTAGCATGGGATCATCTAATGCAATATCAATATATTCTGCAGTCAATTGGAATCTTTCTGCAAAACATTCGCCTGGATCTATTGCATCCTTTCTTTTTACTCTCTTCCTATACGCTGCAAAAAGAGGAGAATAGGTATTTAAAAATTCCACATAGCGATTCTCTAACCCTCGAATATCCCAGACTTTGGCTGCTAACTTCTTTGCTTCTTTTAATCCTTCATATTTTGCCTCAAAGGTCTCTACATAATCTGCCACCTTGATATTATCGAAAATCTTTGCAAGTTCTTCTTTGAGATCATATGGCGAGATCCATACAGAACTGCTCAGACTTCCATAGCCAATGCCAAATAATTTTTTCCTTAAAGCATCCCGCAGGTGACGCAATTCTTCGGGTATATTATAAATGAAAAGCCTCCATTTTTTATCCCATGGTTTATAATCTCTATCTAATGTCCAATGTTGGCCTCCCAACATCCACTCGTGCCCCTTTTCGGTGAGAGAATAATAGCTCCTTCGTCCCGCCTTGCGACTTTGAAGCAATCCCTGCCTGGACATTCGTGAGAGTGCAAGACGTATAGCATTTTCGGAAAGACCAAAAGGCTTGAGGAGTTTTATTAAACTACCGACCCAGATTTCTCCCTCTCGATGGATAATGTAACTGCCAAACAATGTGAAGATTATTGTTGGGATTCGAACCATTGTCTTCTTGTGTTGTTTTTTAATATTTCGTTTTTTATTCGACATATTTTATAATAACCAAATTTTTTATTTTGTCAAGGGGTTTTTTAAAATTTTCTAACCCCATTTTTTAACCACAGAGGACACAGAGCCTAACCAGCCCCTTTAATTTTAGGTGTTTTAGAGGACACAGAGAAGAAATAAAATTGGTAGGGGCGTTCAATTGAACGCCCTTACTTTTCCCGGTAAGAATTCATTGTTAATGATTGCAATTACTGTATTAACAGTGTTTGGGCATAAAATTTTGGGGGGTAGGCAACTTTTTTAAAAGAATCTAAAATGATGAAACTCCCTACCGGAAATTCTTGACTTTTGATGAGTTTTTTAGTATAGTTAATAGATGGTCGATAATATAATTATGGATAAGGAAGATCTTATTGACTGGCTTTTAGAAGAAGAAAACCCTTCAATTCGTTACTTTACTCTTAGAGGCCTCCTGGATAGGGGGGTAGCTGACTCTGAACTACAAGCTGCTAAGGATGCGATTCCAGCTTCAAAAGTAGCAGCAAAGATATTCTCAAAGCAAGACTCAAAAGGGTATTGGGAAGACCCTGTGAATCCTTATCATCCCAAATACAAATCCTCTTACTGGCAGGTAATGATACTGGGCTATCTGGGGATGAGTAAAACTGATGAAAGAGTTAGAAGAGCATCTGAACATATTTTTCAATTTCAACTTGAAGAGGGTGGTTTTTCGAGCTACACCCCTGAGCGGGCGCTGCGCGAATATGAGTATTTGCAAAAAGGGGGAAGGGAACTTCCTTCCTTGCGCGATTGGGTGTCCTCTTTGGTTTTTGAGCATCAGTATTCGTGCCTTACCGGCAACATAGCAGCAGCTTTGATTAGGATAGGATACCTAAATGATCCGAGAGTGAAAACTGCTTTAGAATGGCTTATAAGGATTCAGAACAGGGACGGTGGGTGGCTCTGTCCATACTGGAAGGCGCATGTTAAGGATACGCATGGTTGCTTTTATGGAACAATCTGCCCATTAGAGGCTTTTAGTGAAGTTCCCAAAGAGAAATTAACTAAAGGAATGGAACAGGCAATAGAAAGAGGGGCAGAGTTTCTCCTTATGCATCGTCTCTTCAAGGCGGATCATCATAACTATAGAGTTATCAAACAATCATGGTTAAAACTTAGTTTTCCCTGGTTTTATAGTTATAACATTTTGAGAGGATTGGATGTTCTAACCAAACTGGGCTATACCGAAGATAAACGCTTATACGATGCTGCTCAGGTTCTTTCGCAAAAACGCAGTCTGGATGGGAAATGGATTCTTGAAAGCGCACCAACCGGCAAAATGCAGGCAAACATAGAAAGGGTAGGCAAGCCAAGCAAATGGATTACTTTGATCGCTCTGAGAGTGCTAAAGCGCCTTCATCTGGAATAATCGAGATGATGTTATGAGTAGGAGTAGATATAAATATTTTAAAAGGAGGTAAAGATGGATTTTTTGGAAAACATAAATGAGAGGGTGAAGAGGTTCAACATTATAGATATAAAATTAGTTCAGTGCACTACAATATTCGCTATGCTTATTATAGTAAAGTTTATACCCAAAATAATGGACATAAACATATGGTGGTTTGTAGCTTTATTAGTACTGTGTGCAATAAAACCATTGTATGTGATGTATATTAAGAAATAGCCTACCTCTTATTGCATATCGCCTGATAGAGGATATATAGCTTCACCATAGGTTATTCTGTAATCTTTAAGGATCTTCTTATCCCTCAATCTCTTTCCAGGACGGAAAGGAAATTGCAGAGAAAATTAAACTTAGCATTACTAAAAATAAATGTCTTGCTGTATTCCCAAAATGGATGTCACATTTTAGGAATAATAATATACAGAAATAGGATTAGATTTTAAGGGATCAATATCAGAGCTGACAACCTTCAAGTTTTCACGCTTGCAGAATTAAATGATAAAAGCGAGGGGGTTGTCAACACAAAATCCTCATCAATGGCCGAGCGGGCATGGTTCGTGAGATTTTAATCTCACGAGAGCGAGGCCGAGAGCGGAAGCAGCGATTTCCACGGCTTTCGAAAATCGACCGCGGTTTTGTGAGGACAACCACCGAGCAAAATGCGTTAAATCTAATACTTTTTAGAAATTGACCGCGTCTTTTCGTGTGGCAAGTCCGAATGGCAGATGGAAATATATCATTTACTTTAGTAATAATATGTAACATATTGCTTGGGAATATCAAGGGAAAATTAAACTAAACCATCCTTATTTGTAATAAAGAGGGCGAGATTTCCTCGCCCTCTGTGTGATAGTAAAAATGTCAAAACTAAGTCAACGTTTATCACGAACCATAGTCTTATCTCAGTATGATAATCTTATCACGCATCTGTTCCCCTTTCCCTTTAAGATGGATAAAGTATACACCACTCGTCAGCATTGGCTCCCAGGAGATTCGATGGAACCCAGGATTGAATACACCATCAGCCAACCGTGTAACCAGTCTTCCTGTCAGGTCGTATACTGAGAGTTTGATTGGCATCCTTAGCGGGATACCGAAGGAGATAGAGAACCTACGCCCAATCTTGTTTAAACCATCTATACTGAGTGAAAACTCGGGTGGTTGATTCTGGGATTCCTCGATGCCAGAGAGTGCAATGTCAAGAATTACAGGTTCCGGATAGTTCGGTTCACCAGGGTCATTTGAATTTATCCGGATAATATCCCTGTAGGTTCCGTCCGGAAGTCCATCACTTTCCACTGTAACGGTTACCATTTGAGAATCCGAAGGCGATAAGAGGAAGGATTGAGGGTTTACACTCTTAATCCATGTGCTGTCCCAGGTCATATCCGAAACAGAAAGGTCCCCACTTCCATGATTATATACCCACATCGTGGCCGAATCTGAGACTATACCTACTCCGGAAACCACTGCCCTTATTCCATAAGCATACCCATAATTATGACTACTCATACTTGCCCAATCACCAGAGCCACCGCTGAGGTTTCCATAAGTATGGTCATCACTGGTATTCTGGTCGTACCCTATACGCCAGTCAGGTGATGAGCCAATATGGTTGTAGATAACACCCACCCAGAAGGGATTCGGAACAGGAAGTGTGTCAAGTGAATAATAATACCACGAACCTGCTGCTGGAGCGGGAACATTCATATCCACAAAAACGGGTGTTTCACCAGAGGCAGGAACCCCGGCGTTATCTTCCCAGACATAGAGCCTGAAGGACGAACCGTTGAATTCTGAAAAATAAGACATTGCTCCGATGATGTTCGTGGGAAAATGACTGAACTTCGTAGCAAACCCGTAGGTTTGCGAAGGACCGGGATCAAATGGACTCCCTGATGTTGACAGGCCAATTCCGGTTTCTATACTTCCATCATCATAATAAAGCGTTTCCGGTTCATTTCTGTTGAACTTAAGTGGTGACTGATGGGACGAAACCAGGGGGTTATTCATATAGAGTGTAGGACTTACGCTTAACTCTACATTTCCCTTCTGGATTACATTCCTTTCTCCAATGGGTGACTGGGTGTTCTTCTCACAAAGGGTTTTTCCGCCATTATGGATATCAAAGTAGAGGGACTCAGGAAGGACAGAGATATCCGGATCCTCCCCTGGAGGGGTAACAAGTGCCCTAATCATCCAATCAGCATAATCAACATTTGTCCAGCCAGCCCTGGATTCAAATTTCAGAGCCTTATTCATAAGAAGTTGGTTTTCTCTGGCTTCACACTCATCTCCAATAGGGCAGAGTTTCTTCCCAGTATAATGCCACCACGACCTCTGCTCGCAGGGGTAATTATTATCTGCTCCTACCCTGGGAGAACTCGGTGAGGTAGATAGCCAGTGAAATACTACCCAGAAGTCATCCTGTGTAGTCGGCATATAGTAATATGATTTCTCTGCCCAGTCAGGAGGAGATATGCAGGATACGGAATCCGGACCGAGGATGGCTGCGCCAGGAAGGCCAAGTGAGTCCTGATTTACCGAGATAAGGAATGGATCATCAGTGCGAACCATTACCCTGACCCTCTTGAGCACCATCGGTGTGTCTATAACAGGGGTAAATCGAACAGCAAACTTATTATCGTGATATTCCGAGGATACATAATACCAGGAATTTAGAGATCCATCATCATACATAATCTCATAAACAGAGGCAGAAGTGTCTAAATGTCTATTGTCCAGGGTATCGTAATCATCGATTACAGATGCTTCTGCAAGGATTGTATATTCTCCGACCGAGTCTGGTGTCCAGTCATTAAAGTATCCCCAGATATATTCATCAGAGAGCAGTAATGTATCAAGGGTATCAGCATATACAAGTACCTCGTTAGAATCAAGAATAGTTGCAATAACACTTATTGTATCATCATAGGTTCCGATATTTTCTATCTTTACCACAACAGGGGTGGACTGATTTACGGTAATTTCATCGAATGGGTTGTGGATATAGGTTACTGCTGCATCATGTTTTGCCCATCCCGTGAGTGAGATCGTATCATTTCCGGAGTATTCATCACCTGTAAGAGTTGTATAGGTGGTGAACTTATACCATCCATATTCAGGACAGTTCCAGTTCGCGAATGTAATCTGTTTCGACCACTGGGGATACAGGTCAACAATAGAGGAATCATCTGAATAGATAAGTGCCCCGAGAGAATCATGGATTGTGAAGTAGACATCGAAACTTACTGTATCCTCTCCAAAATTCTTATATATCGTTTCAACTGTATATAGTGAATCTCTCAACATCTTCGTGGTTGGTGAGTTAATAGCAGTGGGCCCAACATCGGTTGAGATACGATCTCCAATATGGATAGAATATACCTCTCCACCGTTACCAAACTCGTATGACCTTACTGCCTTTCCGGATGTAACTGCCCATTCTCCGGAATCCGATAGGTCAACGGATAGTATCGAGCCCCTTTCGCCTCCACTGAGAGGGTTGTCAGAAACCGTAAGAATGGGAATAGAATCCGACATATCAAATACAGAGATTGCATCCCTTGTGGAATCCGGAAGGTCGGGATTACCAACACAACCCACGATGCCCATATTACCATCAGCGGAAAGTGCAACAGAGGACATACCATAACCATATCTATGACATTCCCAGACTGGAACATTAGAGGATGTATCAAACTTTGCAACATAGTTTTTATAGTCATCAAAGCCCTGTGTTCCGGCAAATATTGTTCTACCTGCTATATCCACGGCTATTACCCAATCGTAATACCCTGAAATATCAAATTCTGCCGACCACTTGAGCTCATAATCTACACCTTTCCATTCGTAAAACCATAGATTCTCCTGATAATCTCCAAAGACGAGCAGGTTTCCATCGTCTGAGAGTGCAACCTGCTCCGGATTTTGAGAACCATTGACAAGGAGAGCCACTCCCCTTTGTCCGGAGGCATCAAAAACATAGCAGGAATCATAGGTAAGAACTGCAACAACTGAGCCGTCTTCTGAGAGCGCAAGTTGTCCTACATCTGCAAATTCATAGTCCCAGAGAGGCGCTCCTGTGGATGCAGAAACCGCATAAACCCATCCGATTCCATCACTCCCACTATAAGTGGTATATACAATTGTTGAACCATCATGGGATACATCCACTGCAATAATATTTTCCCCAACATCCCGGGTCCATTTTGGGGTAGAGGTCTGCCTTTCCCAGTTGGAGAGTATGGTATTTTCACCTGCAGAGAGAACGCATGCATCCTGAGACGCTCCCACCTGTCGCCTGAATTCATCATCTGCATCAAATGACCATAGAGGGGTGGTACCACCATGCGAGAGGTAGAGGCTAACCCTTCCGTTATTCAATTGCCAGTTTGTGAATATGTGCATTCCTTCACCGGATATCCTTGAGTAGTCTGCAATAGCATTTAGATGATTTCTATCAACCCAGACTACCGTGGTTTCTGGTTCGCCCCTCTGGAATTCTACATCGATAACCGATTGGGTTTTTATCACCTCTATCTTTCCTGTATGCTTGTTTTTCACTAATAAAACATCCCTTACCACGGTTTCTCCTGATTTCAGGGTCTCTTCAACCTTCTTTACACCAACGAAATCCTCCCTTAATTCAGATTCAGTGTAGATAGGACTGTTAGCAGCAACTAATATCGGTAGGAGCAGTATGATGATAGACGACCGCAAACTACGGACAAAGAATTTCCTTAACATGAAACCTCCTTTTTTTATATTTCCCTCATTTTTGCTATACCAGTAAATTCTCTTTTGTCAAGAGTTGATTTGTAATGAATCATCGCTTTCAATATTACGAGATTACGAAAAAAAGCAACCCTTTTTGGAGTTTTATCTTTTTTTACCGTACAATTTTTGTAAAGGAGGTAACAGCAAGGGTTACGAAGGGTCGAAAAGTGGATAACCCTTTTCTCTTTCTTATGAATCAAGTAGAGACGAGGCATTGCCTCGTCTCTACAAAGACCTTGAAATACAAGCATTGTAGGGGCAGGTCTTGCACCTGCCCTCTCATCTCTCGCAGCCGCCCCATTAGATAATTTCCATATCTAACGGGATAAACAAGGGTTGCCACTACATAAAAATGATGAAATTCTAACAACCCTTTACCTTGACATGTGTTTTTTTTGCAATATAATATTTCTAATGTTAAAACCTAAAAAAGGAGGTTGTATGCGTAAGTTGTGTTTTGTTCTCTTTGCTTTTGTGTTTGTGTTGAGTGCCACCGATAATTCGAAAACTGCCCCCGTTCATTACGAGTCTCCTGCAGATTATACCCCTGATAGAGGCACATTGTTATTTGAGGGTTTTGAATCCGGTATTATGCCACCAGCAGGATGGGATACGGTGATGGTTTCAGGCGGTACCCACTGGGATACATCTACCCAGGTTGGTTATATTCATTCCGGTTCTTTTGGTGCACTCCACCCCTGGGGATTTACACTTGATAACTGGATCAGAAGACCAACTCTTGATTTCAGTGGTAACGACAGTTTGTTATTGAAGTTCTGGTGGAACAGCAGTTACTACTGGCATGTTGATCCTAATGATCATGGTGATCTCTTTGTAGAGGTTAGTATAGATGGCGGAACGAACTGGGATACACTCTGGACCTTTGGAGATTCAGCAATGGTTGTGAATTCAGGTGGAGTTTGGCCCTGGACCAATTGGACATGGTATCAGGCAACGCTCAATCTTAGTGATTATGGTGGAGAGTCTAATGTCATAATTGCTTTCCATGTGGTTGCCGATGATAACGCTGACATTGCGATCGATGATATTGAAATAGATACAATTATAACTGGACCTAATATTGATGTTACCCCTACCTCGATAGATACCACTTATCCGCTTAATTTTGTTGATACTCTGGCATTCACGATTGGAAATATTGGTGGAGATACTATCTTTGTTGATTCCATAACGAACGCAGCCACCCTGGTTACTGCTATCTGGCCCGATTCGTTTGCATTTGGTCCGGGTGAGGATAGTATTTTCTATGTCAGGATAGAAACAGGGGTTCAGACAGAATACTTTGATACTGTTTTTGTTCATTCCAACGATCCGGATGAGAATCCCTTTATTGTTCCTATACATGTTAAGTGCTCTCCGGATATAGATATTTACCCTGTGGTGATTGATACGGCACTTCCCTTTGGTATTGATACCTTTGACTTTACAGTGACAAATGTTGGTGGTGAAGATCTACAGGTTGATTCCATCCGGAATACAGGCACATTTATAACCAATATCTGGCCTGATTTCTTTATTCTCCCTTCGGGTATTGATACCACTTTTTATACAAGGGTGGATGTTTCATCCAAGGGTAAAGCAGGTGAATTCTTTGATACTGTGCTGGTTTATTCCAATGACCCGGATGAGAATCCCTTCATTATTCCCATACATGTTATAAACTCCCCTGATATCACAGTTTCTGTCTCGGAAATCTCAGTGATAGTTCCACCGCAGACATACTGCACTGATGGTTTTGATGTTGGCAATGAAGGAACAGACACCTTAAGGGTTAGTTCAATCACTTATTCAGCCGCCTGGATAGATAGTGTTACACCCAATACCTTCGATGTTGAGGCAAATGGACAGATTCCTGTCACAGTGTATTTTTATTCTCCCTCTGTCGAAGGAGATTACTATGATACGCTATGGATAAACTCCAATGATCCGGATGAGACTCCATACCCCATTCCTGTTTACCTCCAGGCAACAAATACATTCATCCTTATCGATGAGGATTTTGAATCAGGTATGCCCGGAGACTGGACTGTTGTTGATGGGAACTCCGATGGTGCTACCTGGACAGTGGGAACAACGGGTGATCTTCTTGGATTCACTCCACCAGATTACGGGACACAGTATGCCTATTACTCTGATGATGATGCCGGGAGTTCTTCACCGCAGACACCCGGTGAGGATCTGATTACCCCTGCGCTCTTTGCTACCCCATACGATAGTATTGTAGCAATGTTTGCAATAGGATGGCAGTCTATTGGCAGTAATGACCACTATGGTGTATTTAACAGAGAGTTTACCGGGGGCTCATGGAGTGCATGGACAATGGCGGTTGAGTATCCGGATGATGATAGTCTGTGGGATACCCTCAAGGTTACAGCAAAACTCTCTGCTGACAGCGTTCAGTTTATGTGGAGATACTGGGAGACTGCGGCTACGTATGCATGGGCATGTGCAGTGGATAACATCACCATAACAGGTTATGGTTGGTACTCAGGTCTTCCTATAGAGAAGGATTTCAGGGTTAATGTTTCATCTATAGTCAGGGATTTGATTGATATCAAGTTCACACGTCCGGCCCCTGAGAATCTAAATGTGAGACTCTTCAATGTGGTAGGAAGGCGTGTAGAGAGTAGCGTTATAAGGATGGGAAGTATGAATAGCTGCATATCTCTAAAAAAACTGCCAGCAGGTGTTTACTTTATTAGTATAGACGGCAGCAGGAATTATCTAAAGCAGAAGGTAATACATATAAGGTAGAATAAAGGGGGGCGTACGCCCCCCTTTATTTATTCTTTTTCGTTATCTTGTATACTTTAACAGATTGAATCCACCATCTTTCTTATGGCTCTGATATGTTCAGGAGTTGTTCCACAACAGCCTCCTATGATCGATACACCAGATGCTACCAGTTCTTTTGCTTTCTCTGCCATAAACTCAGGGGTTTCAGGATATACAGGAGAGTTTTCTCTCATTTCGGGAACACCAGCGTTGGATTGAATAATGAGTGGAAGAGAACTGTATTTTTTGAACTCTCTTGCTATCTTTATCATATTCTCGATGCCATTACCACAGTTCGAACCGATGATGTCGGCTCCTGCTCTCTCAAGTCCTTTTGCAGCATCTTCTATATTTACCCCCATTATCGTATAAAAACCTCTCGGTGTGGGGTCGAATGTCATAGTTGCCATAACAGGGATTGATGATGATGAGGTTTTTGCTGCCTGGATGGCAAGGGTTGCTTCGATTAAATCGGTCATTGTCTCTATACATATTATATCAACACCTGCACTGCTGAGTGCACATATCTGCCTTTCAAAAGCGTTGTATATTTCTTCAGGTTCGGTATCTCCATACGGTTTTAAGAGTTTCCCTGTTGGACCACAGGAACCGGAGATGTAGACACGCTCTCCTACAACTCTCTTGACTTCCAGGGCAGCATTTATGTTTATTTCCTCTGTTTTATCCTCAAGTGAATAAA
>JAGLZA010000010.1 GCA_023131835.1 Caldifarciminota bacterium | reverse complement strand
TGCTTGCGAAATCTCGCCAGACGGAGAGCAAATAGTCTTCTGTATCCAGCGAGTGGACAAGGAAACCGAAAGGAAATATTCCAACCTGCGGATTGTTTCTACCAAGAGAGGAGGTGCCCGACAGTTCACTTACGGAGACCAGATAGATAGCCAGCCGAGATGGTCACCAGATGGTAGCGAGATTGCTTTTCTCTCCAATCGAAAGGACGAAAAACAGCCGCAGATATACATCATCCATTTTAATGGCGGAGAAGCCCGACAACTCACCAACCTGAAAGGTAACATCGCTACATTTGAATGGTCCCCTTGCGGCAAACAACTCGTCTGCCAATTTAGAAAAAAAGATAAAGAAGAAATCGAACGGGAAGAAAATGAACAAAAGAAAAAACTTGGCGTTGTTTCCCGTCATTTTACACGCGTATTTCACAAACTGGACGGAAGCGGATTCTTACCTGAAGAACGCTGGCATATCTGGACGATTAACACTCACACAGGCAAAGGCAAACAATTGACCGATAGTGACATCTATGATGGGGGGGAGCCGCGCTGGTCTCCTGACGGGAAAACAATTGTTTTTTGCTCCAACCACAGTAAGGACCCTGATCTCGATCCAGTCGTTATAGATCTCTTTGTAATACCAGCACAGGGTGGGAAACCTCGCAAGATCAAGACGCCTATAGGGCCGAAAGGCTTCCCTACCTTCTCGCCAGACGGAAAATGGCTGGCATACTTCGGACGAGAAGGACGGGGGCAGTCGTGGAAAAACATCTGTCTGTGGGTTGTCCCGACAGACGGCAAGGGAACCGCAAAGAATCTGACAGAGAAATTTGATTTCAATGTATCAAGTGATACGATTAATGATGTCCCCGGCTTTCTGGCGATGATGCCACCCACCTGGTCAAAGGACCAAAGTAGCCTCTATTTTCAGGCATCGCATCACGGGAACACTGTTCTCAAATCGTTGGCACTAACTGGTGACGAACGCAGTCTGCAAACGGTCATCGGAGGCAAAGGAGTTTTAGGCTCGTTTAGCTTCGACAGAGAGCAGTCGAGGCTTGCTTATTTTTATGCAAGTATGACCGACCCTGGACAAATCTGGGTGCAAAACTTAGCCACCGGACATTCACGCAAACTGACGCATATTAACGAAAATATGCTGCGAGCTCGAAATCTAGGGGAAATAGAGAAAGTCTGGTTCAAAGGTGCTGCTAACAACAACCTGCAGGGCTGGATTCTCAAACCACCCGACTTCGATGAATCGAAAAAATACCCCTCAATTCTGGAAATTCATGGCGGACCCCGGGTACAGTACGGTAATTTCTTTATGCACGAGTTCTACTTTTTAGCTG
This sequence comes from Caldifarciminota bacterium, assembly GCA_023131835.1. Lineage (GTDB taxonomy): Bacteria > Hydrothermota > UBA3072 > UBA3072 > UBA3072 > JAGLZA01. Next base: position 2,072 of record JAGLZA010000010.1, on the reverse strand, counting down.
CAAGTGGCTATGTTATCCATTTCTGCAATCCACGCGGTGGACAGGGATACGGCGAAAAACATTCCAAAGCCATCTGGAACAACTGGGGCACAGTGGATTATGACGACTTGATGTCCTGGGCAGATTTCATCCAGCAAAAGCCGTATATCGATGCCGAAAGAATGGGTGTTACAGGAGGCAGCTACGGCGGTTATATGACCAACTGGATTATTGGACACACAGCACGGTTCAAAGCAGCTGTTACGCAGCGGAGTGTCAGTAACCTGATCAGTATGTATGGTTCCAGTGACTACAATTGGGTCTTTCAAATGGAACGCGGAGACGAACCACCCTGGAAGAATATTGAAAACTACTGGAGACAATCGCCAATGAAATACATTGCCAATGTAAAGACGCCAACACTTGTTATTCACAGCGAACAGGACTTACGGTGCGCAATCGAGCAGGGCGAGCAAATCTTTGTAGCACTAAAAAAACTGGGAGTAGACACCGAGATGGTTCGTTTCCCGGACGAACCACATGGCCTCTCGCGCATGGGACGCACGGACCGGCGAATCGAGCGGTTGAAACACATTCTGCGCTGGTTTGACCGTTATTTGAAGTGAAAATTGGGATTTGGAGGACCAACCCCAAAGGGGCTAACCCAAAAAGGGGCTGACCCCATAGGGATTAATATCAAATGGATATAAATATAGGAAAGGATTTTGAGAATGCCCATCCTGGTATATGGTTACTCGTTGGCCTTGTGGGCGCAGGAAAAACCACCTTTGCTCAGCATCTATGGTCTGTTTCCCCGGATAGAACCATACGCTCATCCCTTGATGAGATTATCCAGATGATGAGTTTCTATAACTACGAACCAAAGATGCATAGTTTTTATATTGGCGTCGAGAGAACCTCTATCATCGATGGACTTATTAATGGGTACAAGGTAGTCGTTGATAGAACAAACATTACAAGGAGTATACGAGGCCAGTTTATCTCACTTGTTACGAAAATGAGGGAAATAGCAAAAAGGTATTTAAAACTCTATGATACAGTAAAAGAGGATACCTTTATAGAAAGATGCGAAAGGGATCTAATCGAAAGTATCCTTATCGAAGAAAGCAGGGAAAACATTGATATCTACTCTTCTTTTTTGAAACTTGTCAGGAATTGGAAGGCAAAGAGAAAGGAGCCAGAACTTTTTCCGGAAAAGTCCCCTTCTATCAGGAAAAATCTAAAAGATATAACAGAAATAGAAATAGTCTGCGTATACTTTGATATTCCTTTCAAAATATGCCTGATGAGAAGAATTCATGACCCCTTTAACATCTTAAGGGACAGGGTTAAAAAAGTGGATTGGAAAGCAGTCATAAAAAAGATGGAAAGGCAGTTGGAACCACCCACTATAAATGAAAATTTTGACAGGATATATACAGTTGACCATACCGGAAAAGTTACCAGGAAGACCTTATAGATTATCAAATTCAGGTCGTCATATGGCAGCCCGGGGACCCCTTAGTATCCGTGCAGGCAGAGTGATAATCGCCTTGAACAGAGCAAGAACTGCCTCCACCGTAATCCCCAGGATTCGGAACGGGATCATAAGAATCCAGACTATGGGATAAAGGAGCAGCGCCAGCAAAGCAAGCGGCCAGCACAACACCAGGAGCATCAACCATAGAAGAAACTTAATCAATTTATACCTCCTTTGTGGTCCTTATTTTAAGCCTCTTTCCTAAAAAGTCAATACAATGTATGTCACACACCACTACCCCCCAATTTTTCACCACAAAGACACAAAGGACACAAAGAAGATTTTTGTTTTTATTTTTCCCTCCACCAACCCCAAGAAAGGAAACACAAAGAAGACAAAGTACACGAAAAATACATCTTAGCTGATTGCTATTTGGCTGTAGGCTGATGGCTGTTTATGCCACGGTTTCTTCACTGTTTATTTGAAATTCCTCGTAGAGAATGCATAGAAAGTAAAAGGAATTAGTTGACTAATTAAATGGTCAAATAGTTAATTAGGAACGAACCTAACAAACTCAATGAACCCAATAAATAGTCATTGCGAACTTCTCTTC
>JAGLZA010000001.1 GCA_023131835.1 Caldifarciminota bacterium | reverse complement strand
TAAATCGAGCCCCTACAGAAGAATTCACTGTTAATAGTTGCAATTATTGTATTGTTAGAGTCAAAGCATGAAATTTGGGGGTGTGGTTAGATATCTATCTATTGTTCTCCTAATCCCTGCAGGATTTTTTGCAGGAGTTTCCTGAGTTCTTTTTTCTCTCCCTTTACATCAGGTGCTTCTATATCCACTTTGATAGATAGGGCTCTCTTGCAGACATCCCTTGCAGGTTTTAATCTTCTCAGGTGGATGAGTATCCTCGTTTTATAGTAGAGGGATTCGAAAAGTGAATAATTATTATCAGAAGAGAGAGCAATGAGTCTTTCTGCTATCCTTAAGGCATTTTTATAATCCTTTTTTTCATAATAGCATTTTAATAAAGGCCAGTTTAATGTCCTTGAATCAGGAAAGGAATCGAGTAAGGGTAGTAGAATAGAGATTGATTCATCGTATCTCTTCTCTCTCAAAAGGATCTCTGCATACGCAAGTGTTGCAAATGTGGATACATATTTTGCATCTTTAGCAGCTCTTTTAATCATTGAAAGCCCCTTTTCTTTCCTTGAGCTAAGAAAGGGAAGATTTCCCTTAAAGTATTCCCATCCTCCAAGTCCAAGATAAACATCTATTATAGACGGGTCTGTTGAGCGGCATTTTGACAGCCATTTTAACGCTGGACCAACAAAGGCAATTCCTTTTATAATATCGCCTTTTAGTGCATAATAGAAGGTAAGTAAGGTATAGGTTCCGCCGAGAAAGAAGTAACCCCAGGCATCCTCGGGATTTTTATTTAGCCATTCACTACCAATTCTGATACAGGAATCAGAGTAGGCAAAGAATTTTTCGGAAAATGAATCAATTCCCATATCTACCCACATCAACTCATATAAAGATAATAAAGAGAAATAAGGGGCAGGATGACCAGGAATCTCTCCCGTTACGGCAATTAATAGTGATTCTGATTGGGTGAATTCCTCCTGGAAGGATAGCTCAATAGCTCTTTCAATAATACTATCAATCCCTGGTGAAAGTTCCAGGAACAAGAGAATTATGAACATCCTTTAGAATTCCTTATCTGCGCCGCTGAAAATGGCTGGATAATCAACATTGAATTTTTTCCGATAATATATCTTTTGAACAGAATATATTAAAATTACAACAGGTATTATGAGAGGCGTTACAACACATACTGCTATGCCCAAAATAGCTGATGTAGCTCTGATAGAAAGAAGAATTGCCTTCTTTTTCGGTCTAACCGCAGCATATATAAATACAGGTAATGATAAGCCTGCCGCTATCAAACAGATAGGATCATTAATCAAACAAGCAATTATTATAGCTATAACATCAAAGATAATCCCGAGAATAAGCGTCCTCTGTTTTCCGAGAAGAACCCCGGTTGTTATCTTTCCCTCTACCCTATCCCCTTTTATATCAGGTATAGTGGTATTGACAAAAACAGCTGAAACCGCAAATAAATATGGTAATCCATGAAGCCACATTCTGCCTGAGAGAGCAGCTACTGAGAGCCATCCTACTCCAAAGCTGAGGAATCCATAACCTATAGAATTCCATATGATATCAAGGATAGGTCTTGCTTTAATTTCTATTTTTGGGAGGGAATAAGTAATACCCATAAAGAATGATAGGAGGAAGAAATAAAAAATCACCCTGCCCAAAAACAGGGATAATCCTATTGATACAATAAAGAGGAGTATCATTTCTAAATATGCATTTGACAAGGGGATTATCTCATCCGATAGGAGGAATAGTTTCTCGTTCTTTTTATCAGATTCACGGTCAACAATCTGGTTCAATATATAAATCCCCCCCATAAGAAGTGTATACAGGATAAAAGTAAGCACTGATCTCCATGACAAAGCCCCTCCTGCGAAATGAGCCCCAAGGATAAAAAATACCCAGATCGGAAGAAAAAGGGTTGGACGCATTAATACAAAGTAATCCATAATGGAAGGATTATAGTGTCAATTAAATATCTGTCAAGTAGATGTAGGGGCGTTAAATTGGACACTCCTACAGGGCGCGAGATAAGGGAGGGCACAAGGCATCGTGCCCCTACAGTTCATTCAACTCCCAGCAGTCTCTCTCTATCTTCTAAAAGGATCAAACTCCTCCAGCCAGGATCAGTGAGTTCTCCAGCAACACCAGAATAGATTAATAGATATTCCTCAGAAATGTCCCTGTTAATAAAAATGAACCACACATCTGTATCATAATAATGCCACATAATATATGGATTGCTGTATAGCATATCAGAAGTCCTTCTGATAATATCATCAGGTGCCCCATATTTTATGTATATCCTACCCCTATCACTGAATCGTCCACTTCGCCTTGCTGTTGCAAAGTATTTATCAGAGTATTCTACCCTTTCTACAAATTCATTCAATGCTTCATTCTCTTTTGTATTGAGATCAGGATCTCTTTTCATCCAGAATTTCACAAGGAACCTCTCCTTCGCTTTTGCTGATAGAGAATTCATCAGAGCAATCTCTTTGGGCGATGCTATATAATTTATGAAAGAGGCATAATCCATAATAGAATCAGGGATAGAGACTAGAGAGGGCCGTTGAATCTTTATGATTGAAAAATTCTTGCTTGACACTGTTTTATGTTTTTTACTACTTGCTATAAGTGTAAGAGCATATGACCCGGGAGAATACCCAAGAAGATTAAATATTCCTGGTAATATCATAATATTGCCTTCTCTTAAGTTCTTATAATATTCATTGATTACAGTATCTATGAAATTCTCTGTATTCGATATAATATAAGTAATCAAAATGGAATCTTCATTTACATTATATAGTTCACAATAACTTGTAAGTAGATACCTTTCTCTACTGAATATTCTCTCTGGGAACGGAATCAATTTGAATCCGTTCTTAATAAACCTGTTTACCTTATCCGTATTTATCAAAGTATGAGATATCTGGATATCGCTCAATAAGAATTTATTATCCCATTCAGGAGTAACGATTGTTGTCTCAGCATAAAAGATCTCTTCTTTAAGGTTGTAAGCATTTAGCCTGATTTTATATCTCTTTTTAGGAGAAAGAACAACCTGTTTAATGTCTTTAAAATCAGGCAGGTTTGATAGAGTAGTAGTATTAGCCACCTCTTTTACTGTATCCCCAACTATCTCCCCTGAGGTTTCATCACTGATCAGTAAACTTATTGAGAAATTTGCTGTAAATTTCCCCTTTTTCCCCTTAAACTCGAGTAATTCACCTGGTATCGAATAGTACAACTCACAGAATGTTTCCGCTCCAGGATAAGAAAATTGTGCAATATCAAGATTTAAGCCAATAATTAAAAACAAGTATATCATCAAAACCCCCTTGGTGGATTTTTTAATTCATACTCCCCAAGATTATATCGTTCAACAAATATCAACCGATATCCACTATCATAGTAATACCAGATATCATATGCTTTACCTTGTATCTCGAATGGATGCCGCTCAACCAAATCGGGAGGGCCAAAATATATATATACCTTTCCTTTATCTGTTTTCCAGCCCTCTGTAAGACCCGTAGAAAAATGTTCCTGCGCATAGTCAACCCTTCTAAAATATTCTTCTCTAAACTCATTTATTTCATCTCCATGGGTTGGGTCCCGTTTTCTCCAGAACTGCTCCCAGAGTTCCTGCCTTTTTTCAGTTCTTGCATTGAGTAAGTTTTTCATCTCTTTTGGTGTCGCAATATATTTGAGTTGCTTAACCTTTTTAATGTATCTCCTTGAATGGAAAAAGGGTTCCCTTATTTCAAACTCCAGGGTGTTCCTCCTGACTTCTTTCATGTTAATACTTTTGAGTATTGTTACTAGTTTATACTTGCTTTCCGGAAAATACTTAGCTGATAAATGCCCACTTATGATATACTTCTTCTCTCCCTTGAGGAGCGTGTCAGTCTCATAATAAATACTGCCAACTTCACTCTCAAAATAATAGGTTAAATAAGCTCCCTTTTCTTCTGAGTCATATATTATAATCTTGAATCTTACCGTATCATCGGTATAAATCAAATAGGATGGATCTCCAAGCCATTGAACAGAACCAATGTCAAGGGGCTCCATATCAGGGATTAATATATCCCTCTCCTCTTTCCATCTCCTATTTGATTGGAGGTCCCAGATGTTCAGGGTTATTTTGTATGTACCTTGTGAAAATCTTTGTTTCAGAATTCCAGAAGAATGAATATTTGGAGAAATGGTCTTTGCATAATCATACACCTTTACTTCCTTCCTTTCATTTTTTCCCGAAATCTGACGATTCCCCTGCTTTATTGTCAAGCTAACACTATATCTTGCAACAAACAGAGAATCCTCACTGTAAAAACTGATCTCAGAATAAGGGATCTTGTAATTAACAACAACAGAGGGAATTAGATCAACATCTCTCTCTACTTGAAAATCCACATCTACTGATGTAGATAAAAGGATGATTATGAAAATATTAGTCATAATTTATATACTAATAGCACCTATCTTCAAAGTCAAGTGAATTTGGGATCAAATCTCGTTTTCAATCCAAACATCTTAGCGAAGTCTTGTAGCCCCGGCGCTACAATCACTGCGGCGTGAAATTAAAAGTATAAAGAATGTGTGTCGGAAGGCCTATTCGAGATCAAGTTTCTTTATTTTTCGATAAAGGGTTGATGTGTGGATGCCCAGGAGGCTCGCAGCCCGTTTCCTGTCTCCATTTGTCATTGTTAGAGCTTTCCTGATGGCTTCTCTCTCAAGATGATTGAGGTTTATTGAGTCAGAAAGAGGTTTTCTATTATCCAGATTTGGAAGTAAATCTATATCGATCACCTCAGAATCCTCTAATACCATTATTCTCTCAATAAGATTCTCCAGTTCCCTTATATTTCCCTTCCAATCACATTCAAGGAGCTTGTCAATAGCTCTTGATGTGATTGTCTTTTTCTTAATATTTAATCGTTCTGATGTCTTTTCAAGAAAGTGTTCTATCAGAATGGGTATATCTTCTTTTCTCTCACGAAGTGGAGGAATATTGATGGGTATTACATTCAATCGATAGAAAAGATCCTCCCTGAATTTTCCATTTTCAACTAACTCCTCAATATTTTGATTTGTTGCCGCTATTATTCGAACATCTACCCGTTCTGGTTTAGTTCCTCCAAGTGGAGTAAATTCCATGTCCTGAATTACTCGCAGAAGTTTAGGTTGAAGTTTGAGCGGAAGAGTGCTTATCTCATCAAGAAATAAGGTCCCCCTGTTGGCAATCTTAAACATTCCATCTTTATTCTTATCTGCGCCAGTAAAAGCACCTTTTTTATACCCGAACAACTCTGATTCAAGAAGTTCTGAAGGGAAAGCAGAACAGTTAATTGGAACGAATCTTCCGGGTCTGTTTGAATAATAATGGATGAGATTTGCAACTATTTCCTTCCCCGTCCCACTTTCTCCCTGGATAAGCACATGAGAATCAATACCAGAAACCTTCTTTATTTTTTCCTTTATTGTTTTTATTTTCTCACTCTTTCCAATAATCTCATATTCTTTAAGTTTTTCGGTTATTAGATTTAGATACCTCTCTTTAATTCTCGCTTTATTCAGTGCCTCGGTTAATCGTAATACCAGTTCTTCCATCCTGAAGGGTTTAGTAATATAATCAGCAGCTCCCCCTCTAATTGCACTAATTGCTGACTCCACTGAAGAATATGCTGTTATCAACATAACTAATATCCGGGGATTGTACTCCTTGCAACGTTTTAGAACCTCAATTCCTGACATCTCTGGCATTTTGATATCAGTTATTACAGCATCGTAATTTTCTAAATTAAATCTACGGAGAGCAAGTACTGGGTTACAGAATCCATCTACACTATAACCTTCTTCCTCCAGGCCAAGTTTGATTACTTCAACAAGGCTTTTCTCATCATCGATTAAAAGAACTTTTCCTTGTTTCCCTTTCATATTATAATTTTGAATTTAGTGCCCTGACCCAATTTGCTTTCCACGCGTATATCCCAGCCATGCAACTTTACTATCCTTTTGACTATTGCAAGGCCAAAACCAAATCCATCGTTAAACCGAGAAAAGAAAGGAGAAAAGATATTGTTCATATCTTCTTCAGAAATACCATAACCTGTATCTTCAACCTCAATAATAATTTTCTCATTCCTCACTGCATTAAAGATAAGCCTTCCCCCATTTCTCATAGATTTTAAGGAATTTGTTCCCAGGTTTACTAAAACACTTTTTAACATATTGGGATCTGCATTTATTAGTATATGTTTATTCACTTTATCTTCAATGGTAATCTTATCGTTGAAGTATTTACTCATTTTTAACAAACTTTTTGTCTTCTCAAAGGCGTCTCGTAGATATATTTCTTTCAGTTTTACTTCAAAATCCTTTGTAAACTCAAGGAATTTTTCTACCAATCCATTAAGATGATCTGACTCGTCAATAATCAACTGCTTAAGTTGTTCATTCTTCTGTGAATATTTCCCCTGGGGTTTAAAGAGTTCGGCCGAAGCCCTGATAGACGATACAGGATTCCTGACTTCATGAGCGAGATTTGCAGCGAATTGCCCAAGGGTAATCAATTTTCCACGCATTTGCATCTCTTTCTCTATCTCCTTTTCTCTTGTCACATCATTAATCACTAATATCGTCCCCTGTTCTTGATTAAGATCGTTCCTTTTTAACTTATATGTTCTGTCATTGTATTCGAATTCAAACTCCTCTTTTTCACCTGTAACTATTTTTTCAAACGTCGAACGCAAAGGTTTATATAAAACCTCATTCAGGAAGTCACCCGTCTTAAAAGTTTTGTTTAGCATAGTTGATGCTGTTGAATTACTCCAGACAATCCTTTTTTCGTCATCCAGAGTTATAATCGCTTGATCCATTGCTTCTAATATATCGCCTGTTGTTACCTTCAATCTAACAACCTCTTTCTTGAACCTTTCTACAATAAATGAAGAGAGTGCTGCAGTAAATATAAAAGAGAGTGAATAAATGATAAATGTCAACAGTGCTTCTACAGGAGTAGGGACTTCTGGCAACTGGAATAAGAGAAGACGCTCAGGCAGATTGTTTGGAATTCCAAAACATATAAAACCATAAAGAATACCAGAATACCCTGCAATTATGAAAGAACTGATAGGAGAAAGTAGATAGGCAGCAAAGACTATCAATGTAAAATAAAATGGGGCAAAGGGACTATAAAATCCACCTGTAAAACCAATAAAAAGAGAGAGATAGGTAGCATCAATCAAGAGGTTGAAGAGCCTGGTTCTATCCTGAAGAAAAAAAACCAATATTTCATCAATGATAAAAAGGATTGAAAATAGGGCCAGTGGTAACAATCTCCCTCTCCCTCTGAGAAAGAAAAGGGTAATTCCTAACAGAGATATAAAGAGGACTGTCCTATAAAGGAAGTACCTCCTGAAGCGGCCCACTATATTCTATCCTATAAATTGCGAAGCCATCTGGAAGATAGGAAGATACATAGCCATAACCATGCCACCAATAACGACAGCAAGGAAGATAATAACGATGGGTTCAAGTGCACTCATAAGGTTTTGAACTGCCTGATCTACTTCGTCATCATAGAAGTCAGCTACCTTTTCCAGCATTTCGTCTAATCCACCGGTTTGTTCTCCGATCGTAATCATCTGAACAACCATTGGTGGAAATATTGCTTTTTCTTTAGAAAGTGGTTCTGCGATAGATTCTCCCTGAGCAATAGAGGTCCTTGAACGTAAAATTGCGTTTTCAACCACTTTATTTCCAGTGGTTCCGGAGGTAATCTCAAGGGAATCCAATATGTTAACACCACTCGCTAATAGTGTGGAAAGGGTTCTTGAGAATCGTGCTATTGCCTGTTTGTTAATGAGTGTTCCAAATATTGGAACCTTCAAGAGGAAGGCATCAATACGCAAGTGACCATCTTCTGTCTTATAGTAAAATCTTAATGCTACTATTAGTACAATAATAACCACAAGCATGTAAACTATATAGCTCTTCAAGAAGTCACTGAGCCATATTACAAACCTGGTTATACCGGGCAATTGAGCTCCAAGTCCCGCATACATATCTGCAAAAGTAGGAATAACAAAGAGCAACATAATAGCAACAGAACCCACAGCCACCATTGCTATCATTGCAGGATATATCATCGCTCCTTTTATCTTCCTCTTTATTTCATCGGCTTTCTCTAAATACTCAGCTAATCTTCCAAGGATAGAAGCAAGTGCACCTCCCTTCTCCCCGGCCTCAACCATATTTATATAAAGTTCCCCAAAGGTGTCTTTGTAAGTTCTGAGTCCATCAGCAAGAGTAGAACCACTCTCAACCGAAGAAATAAGTCCTCTAAGTATATCCTTAAACCTTTCCGACTTAACCTGTTGCACTTGAATCTCAAGACATCTTATAAGTGGTAATCCTGCATTAATCATAACAGAAAACTGTCTGGTGAAAATAGAAATATCCTTGCTCGATACCTTTCCCTTTAAGAAAGGCAAAGTTATCTCTCTAGGTTTTGGCCTTACAGAAGTCGGCACAACCCTTCTTTCCCTTAATATGCGATGGACTTCTTCAGGATTACTTGCTGCTATTTCACCATTTTCTATAGTTCCGCTTGCTGTCCTACCTTTCCATATATATATTGGCATCTTAATACCCCCTTATTGTAAAATCATTGTTTGTTTTTCTATCATCTGCTCTAATTCTTTGGGTTCTCTGGAATATGCGAGCGCTTCTTCTAATGTAATCTGTCTTTCCTTATATAATTTGTAAAGAGATTGATTCATAGTAATCATACCGTACTTTCTACCTGCCTGAAGATGGGAATAGAGCTGATGAGTCTTTCCATCTCTAATTAGTGCTTTGACCGCCTGTGTGGCATATAATATCTCCAATGCCAGTGCTCTCCCTCCAGATATTTTTGGTATTAAACTCTGGGTTACAATCCCAAGAAGAACAAAAGATAATTGAGTCCTTACCTGTGCCTGTCTTGAAGGAGGAAATATATCTACTATTCTTGAAATAGATTCGGTAGCAGAATTCGTATGAAGGGTGGCGAGTGTGAGATGCCCGGTTTCAGCAATGTTCAATGCTGCCTCCATAGTTTCCTGGTCTCTCATTTCTCCTATCATTACAACATCTGGGTCCTGTCTTAATATATATTTTAACGCAATGGTGAATCCATTTGTATCAGAACCCACCTGTCTCTGATTTACAACCGCCTTCCTATGTTTGAAAAGATATTCAATAGGGTCCTCTATAGTGATGATATGTGATCTTTTCTCACTATTTATTTTATCGATAATTGCAGCAAGGGTGGTAGATTTACCACATCCGGTTGGACCAGTAACCAGGAGAAGGCCCTTTTGTTTATTAGCCATTTCAGCTACAACAGGAGGAACTCCTAACTGCTGGAATGGCCGAATCTTAAAAGGGATTGTCCTTATTGCACCAGCAACCTGGCCTCTCTGATAATAGACATTTGATCTAAAACGAGATAAACCTGGAATTCCAAAACTCAAATCGAGCTCCTTATTCATCTCAAATCTCTTCTTTTGCTGGTCATTCAAAATAGAATAAATGAGTTTTTTTACCTGTTCCGGAGAAAGAGGGTCGTAATTTGATCGCTCTAATTTACCATCCTTTCGGTACATTGGAGGAGCCCCTACCGTAAGATGGAGATCTGATGCACCTCTTCTTACCATCTCCTCCAGCAAATCTTTCATATTAAGTGCCATTAAACCTCTCTTTTTATTTTAGTTTTATGATTCAACTGTCACCCTTAACACTTCTTCCGTAGTAGTTAGGCCTTTTTTCAATTTTATCAAAGCATCTTCTCTAAGGGTCCTCATGCCTTCCTCTTGTGCCTTCTCCCTCAGTTCATCCGTTGTAGCCCCTCGTAGTATCATCTTTCTCATATCCAACGAGATAGGCATTACTTCTGTGGCAGCAATCCTACCTTTATATCCGGTTGAACTGCAGAGTTGACATCCCTCTCCCGTCTTATATATTTCACTATTATAAACCTCATCTTCAGTCAGACCTATTTTTGTTAATATCTCAATTTGATCCGTTTCCTCTGGTTGTATTCTCTTTCTACATTTAGGACACACCTTTCGGAGAAGCCGCTGAGCCTGTATAAGATTCAGGGAACTGGAGATAAGGAAGGGCTTTATTCCTATATCAATCAGCCTGTTTACTGCACTGGGAGCATCATTGGTATGAAGGGTAGAGAGAACTAAATGTCCTGTAAGAGCGGCTCTTATGGCAACTGAAGCAGTATCAATCTCTCTGATCTCCCCGACTAATATTACATTAGGTGATTGCCTCAGGAAAGCTCTAATCGCTTCTGCAAAATTAAAACCTACAGCGGGATTTACCTGCACCTGATTGATACCTTTTAGATTATATTCCACTGGATTTTCAACTGTCATAAGATTGATTTCAGGGGAGTTCAAACGGGAGAGCGCTGAATAAAGGGTAGTAGATTTACCACTTCCAGTAGGTCCAGTGACAAGAACAAGTCCGTATGGTTTATCTATTGCGCCAATGAATCTCTGAAGCACATCCGACTCAAAACCGAGGTCTTCCATATTTAACATAAGAGCAGATGGGTCCAATATCCTCATTACAACCTTCTCTCCAAAAATTGTGGGTATAACGCTAACTCGAAGATCTATTGGTTTCCTATCAATTCTTATCTTTATTCTTCCATCTTGAGTCAATCGTCGTTCAGAAGCATCCATAGTTCCTGTCATTATTTTTATCCTTGTAGAGATGGCATTTCTTAATCGATAGGGAGGTTCAGCAACCTGTTGTAGAACTCCGTCAATTCTGTAACGAACACGAAGATGTTTTTCATAGGGTTCTATATGTATATCCGAAGCTTCTTTCCTGACTGCATTGGCAATTAAATAATCCACCAGTTTGATTACTGGCTTCTCAGAAGCTTCCTTCCTCCAATCTTCTTCTTCTTCCTCTTCTTCGGTTATCAGAATATCACTAAATCCATCCCTGTCAAAATCAAAAGTCTCCTCTTCTTCCACCCTTCTTTCTGTAGACCTGGCTTCTTCCACCTCTTTGGTTACCGGATAATACTCATCTAACAATTTTTTCATTTTTGAGTAGGTAACTACTACTGGTTCTACTTTGAGATTGGTCTTAAACTCAACTGCGTCTATTGCAACTATGTCCCCGGGGTTCACCATTCCAAGGATTAAATTCCTGCCCTTTCTTTTAATCGGAAAAACCTCATGTCTGTTGGCCATGTCAGAGGGAATAAGTCCTGTTAAATTATGATCTACATCTTCAAACCTTATGTCTATAGAAGGTATTCGAAACTGATGAGATAAGACCCTTGCAAGTTCCTGTTCTGAAATGTATCCTTTTTGAATAAGGATAGAACCTAATTTATTTGCTGTCTCTTTTTGCTTCTTTAATGCATCCTGTAACTGTTCTTTAGTTATTTTACCAGCAGAGATTAGAATTTGGCCGAGTTTCTTCATTATTACTTCTCCATTGTCTCTCTGCCTACTTCATCCATAGTGGTTTCTCCCATAATTATTTTTATTATACCCCCTTCTCGAAGAGTCTTCATTCCATCCTTTACAGCCTGCTCTTCTATCACATCAGAAGTAGCATCCTCAATTATCAACCTCCTGATAACAGAGGATACAGGAAGAACCTCAAAAAGTCCAGCGCGTCCCTTATAACCTGTATTTTTACAATAGTCACAACCTATTCCGTGATATAACTCCTTTCCCTTAAAGGTTTGCGGGTCAAAACCTCTCTTTGTGATATCTTCTTCCGATAGTTCTTCCGGAGCTTTGCAACGGGGACAGATAGTTCTAACCAATCTCTGAGATATTATGAGTTCAAGGGTCGAAGCCAGAAGAAAAGGAGCAAGCCCCATATTGGTAAGACGCGTAACAGTTGCAGCAGCAGAATTTGTGTGAACGGTTGAGAGAACTAAATGACCTGTTAATGCTGCCCTTATTGCAATTTCAGTTGTTGGCCTGTCCCTGATCTCTCCAACCATTATCACATCAGGGTCCTGACGAAGGAAAGATTTCAAAGCTTCTGTAAAATTAAGCCCTATTTCTTCTCGGACCTGTAACTGGTTGACTCCAAAAAGGGTATATTCAACAGGATCCTCAGCAGTGGTTATATTCGTTCCAATTTCATTAATCTCTTTCAATATTGAATACAGGGTTGTTGTCTTTCCGCTACCAGTTGGTCCGGTAAGCAGAACAATACCATGAGGTCTATGTATAGATTTTATTGTATCGTTTAGAGCTTTTTCTTCAAAACCCAGTTTTCGAAGGTCAAACTCTATACTCTCCGAATCCAGGATACGAAGTGCCACCTTCTCCCCAAAGATAGTAGGCACAGTAGAAATCCTGAAATCTATCCTTCTGCCATTTATTCGAGCCTCAAAACGTCCGTCCTGCGGTCTTCTCTTTTCCTGTATCTTTAGATCCGACATCACTTTAAGCCGTGAGACGACAGCTTTATGAAGACGCCAGGGTGGAGGTTGAATATTATGAAGAACTCCATCAATTCTCATCCTGACTCTCACATCCTTTTCAAAGGGTTCTATATGAAGATCGCTTGCCCCATCTTTCACTGCATTTTTGAGTATATGATTAACATATTGAACAACCGGTCCAGAAGATATCTGTGCAGCCAGGTCCGATACCGTATCCTCTTCTTCTTCCTCTATTAATTCCAATTCATCCATGTCAAAAGACATATCACCCATCACTTCATCTTCAAGCGCTTTGGTTTCATAATGTTCTTCGAGAAGCTTTTTTACTGCAAACTCCGCAGCAACCAGAGGTATTATTTCATATCCTGTTTTGAACCTGATATCTTCTTGAACCTGAACATCCCAGGGACTCATCATAGCAAGGTATAATGTCTTTCCCTTTCGTTTGAGAGGAATAATTTCATATCCCCTGGCTACATCTGGAGAGATTATATCAAGAACTTCATCCTCTAATGGGTATTCAGAAAGGACTACACCCTGAACTCCTATACTCTCGGATAGGGCATCAACTAATGACTTTTCTTTTAGATAGCCAAGTTTTACTAAATTAGAACCCAATCGACCACCCCTTTCCCTCTGCATTCTTAGAGCGCTTTTAAGCTGCTCCTCTGTAATCTTTCCTTTCAATAACAAAACTCTGCCAACTCTCATAGTTAATAATATTATAGAACATTTGCGAGCAATGTCAAGTGTTAAAAGCGTCATCCCCCCACCCCATTTTTCTCGCAAAGGACGCAAAGCCCATCACTACCCTTTTAAATTTGTAGTCCAAGAAAGAGAGCCCACCATCACCCACCTTTATTTCATCACGAAGAAACCAATGATACAGAAGAATCAATGTGTTAGTCAATTGTTCATTCAACTAATCAACTAATTTCCTTTTCTCTCTTCCTCTCTCTATAAACATAAAAAATAAAGGGGGTTGGTGGGGCTTTGCGAACTTCGCTCTGTTTGCGTGCTTTGCGAGAAAAATGGGGGTGGTAGTGGAATAGATTAAAAACGGGTTGACAAATATAAAAAAATATATATATAAATAATATGAGAGTAAAATTCTGGGGTACGAGAGGTTCAATACCGGTCCCGGGGAAGGATACTATCAAATACGGTGGAAATACTACCTGTCTTGAAATCACTCTGGAGAACGGTAGAGAGATAATAATAGACGCGGGCACCGGAATGAGACAGTTGGGGATGGAAATTATCTCTAATGATATAAAACATATAGATTTCTTCCTCACGCATTCCCATTGGGATCATATACAGGGATTTCCATTCTTTGCCCCTATCTTTAGAAAGGATATTTCTCTGAATATCTACGGTGTTTCCCCAACCTTTGAGAGGTTATTGGATATATTAAAAGGTCAAATGGAATTTATCTATTTCCCCGTTCAATTTAAGCAACTCGGAGCAAAAATATCTTTTAAAAAGTTCGATCCCAAGGGCATCGACCTCGATGGCGTTAAGGTCAGTTCCATAATGACCAACCATCCTCTCGAAACACACGCATTCAAATTTGAAGAAAATGATAAAACACTTGTTTTTATGACCGATAACGAACTGGACCATCAGGTCATCGCTACTACCCCCTACGACAAACAAGTTGACTTTGTCAGAGGTGCAAATATTCTCATTCATGATGCTCAATATAAAAAAGAAGAGATTGATAAATACAAAGGATGGGGACACTCATCCTGGCAGGAAACTGTCGCATTGGCAAAAAAAGCAGGGGTAGAAAAACTCTTTTTCACACATTACGATCCATCAAGAACTGATACCGAAATAGATGAGATAGTTATAGAAGCAAATAAAATCAGTGGAAAACTTTCAGTTCTGGGCGCCCGGGAAGGCAATAGCTTTGAGTTTTAATTTTTGGACTAAATTTATTTGATTGGGGCCTACGAATACCTTTTCCTTTCTTTGAAAACTTTTATGAAAGTGGAAAATTGCCCATCCGTCAAAACTTCATATCCAAACACTGTCAATACAGTAATTGCAATACTTAACAACGCATTCTTCAATGGAGCGAAGCGGCGTGATTGTCGTGGGCAGAAGCCCACTCCCACATTTCGCGACAGGGATGTCGCTCCTACAAAACTACGAACGCAGTTCGCCCCTACAAGAAAATCCTCTGTGAACTCTGTGGCGAATATTATTGGGATGGGTAGGGCACTTTGCATTTTGTATTCTTCAATTTTCAATTGGAGCGAAGCGACTATCTCTGCGGTTAATAAATGGTTGGGTGGAGAGGCATTTTGCATTTTGCACTTTGCAATCTTCAATGGAGCGAAGCGCCGTGTCCTCAGCAATTAAAAAATGCAGGGTAGTGTGAGAAATGAAAAACCTTGACAAATTCTATAGTAAAGTATAGTTTCAAAAAAAACGGAGGTAAATGTGCTTAAAAGATATATTCTTTTGTTTTTTGCAATAATACTTTTCAATAGTGCCACTACGGGACAGGCTCAGGTAATAGACAGGAGTCTATTTGAACAACTTGAGAAGGAACGAAGAGTATCCGAAAGAAAAGAGATAGAACCAAAAAGAATCCTGCCCGAAGTCATTGAACCAGAACCCCTCTCTATCATTGAGAAGATGTTTGCGGAACGGTATTTTGTAACCAGAGAACGAAATAAACTCAAAGCATTACGTGATTCGATTATAAAAGAAGATACGACTGCTATGAAGACCAAGCTGGAATTATATCAGATAGAGGAACAACTTGATTCAATAACTATAACACTCAAACAATTCGGGTATAATATGTTTCAGATAATACCATCTGTAATGGCTCCATTTATTCCGATAGCAGAGGAATATATCTTAGGGCCAGGGGATGAAGTAATAGTAGAGATCTCAGGACAGGTAAATAATTCATGGACAGAGAAGATCGATCGTGACGGAAAGATTGTGATCCCAAAAGTAGGTTCAATAAAACTCTGGGGAAAGACCTATAAAGAAGCAAAAAGAACCATTGAACAAACCCTTAATAAGGAATTCAGCAATATTATGGTAAGTGTTTCACTTGGGGAACTCAGAAGCGTAAATGTCTATGTTGTGGGAGAAGTAAACAGCCCTGGATTATACAACACCAGTCCCCTTTCAGACCCTCTTTCCCTACTATTTATAGCAGGAGGACCTAAGAAGTCTGGTAGTTTAAGAAGAATAAAGTATATCCCGACTACCGGAAAAACAAGGTCTTTAGATCTATATAACCTTCTTGTTAAAGGTAAAAAACTCTCTCACATTCAATTAGAATCAGGTGATATTATCTATGTCCCACCTATTGGAGAGGTTGTAGGAGTCACCGGTGCAGTAAACAGGCCTTCTATATATGAAATATCTGGCTCTGAAGATCTTTCAGATCTCTTCCTGTTCTCGGGAGGAATGTTACCCACCGGAGGTAATTATAGAGTGCAATTGGAAAGAATCTCCTCCGGTAAGAAAAAGACTGTCGTTGATTTCAGATTCAGAGACGAGAAGGAATTTAAAAGGAAAATAAGAAGTATTAAGATAATGAATGGAGATCTACTCTGCGTATTCGAGATACCCCCTCTTCGTCATAATTATGTTATTATCGACGGAAACATAGAGAGAAGCGGAACCTACGGCTGGGAAGAAGGGATGACTGTTCTCGATTTAATAGAGCGAGCAGGCGGAATAAAAAGGGGAACGTATCTCAAAAGGGCAGAGATTATGCGTTTTTGGGGTGTTGAAAACCCTAAAATAATCGAATTTGACCTTAAGGGTCTAATGGAAGGAAACTCTACAGAGAATATTAAATTAAAGGAATGGGATAGATTGAAGATCTATTCCCTTGATGATATACAGGAACGATTTACAGTCACCATATCAGGAGAGGTAAAGAATCCCGGAAATTATCCTTTGTGTCCAGATATGACGATTGGAGACCTTATATTCAAAGGGATTCTACGACGTTCAGCATCAGAAAAAGCTGAATTCTTCAGAGTGGATCCCGATAGAGGCGTTTCTTTAAAGGTAATTGAATTAAATGATAGTATAGATTTTGCTATACTTCTTGCGCCTCAGGACCATATCCTTATACGGAAAAAACCCGGCTATCGTGAAGTTGGATATATAAAACTTCTCGGCGAGATTGGATACCCCGGAACATATCCCATACAGGAAGGAGAACTCTTGAAGGATGTAGTCAAAAGGGCCGGAGATTTTACGAAGGAAGCCTATCTCCAGGGAGCAATGTTTACGAGGAAATCGGTCGCCAATCTGCAGAATAAGGCTGTTCAAGACCTTATTAATGCGACAAGGATGAGTATCTTAGCAGAACAAAGAAAACTTATGGAGGGAGAATTAAGCAAAGAGGAAAGAACGGCTCAGATGGACTACTTCAGAACTCAACTCAGGCAGGTTGAGGAATTGAGCAAGGTTCCCACCCCGGGTAGAATCGTTATAGACCTCAGCAATCCTGAACAATTAAATATTCCTCTTGAAGATGGAGATGCCCTCTTTATTCCCAAAACGCCTATGACAGTTCAGGTAATAGGAAAAGTATATAACCCCACAGGGATCACCTATCGAAAAGGGCTATCACTTAAGAAGTATCTGGAGATGGCAGGTGGACCAAAGCCAGAGGCTGACAAACGTAAGATATATGTCAGGAGGGCATCAGGCAGAGTAGTAAAAGATCCTGATGAGATAAAACCAGGCGATACGATCATAGTGCCAGAAAAGGTAGAGATAGGAAAATCCTTCTGGGAAGTCATCGGAACTGTTGCAATTATTGTTTATCAGATAGGAATTGGGGTTGCAGCTGCTGCGGCAATCATGAAATGATCACACACAACCCCCCATTTTTTTAACCGCAGATGAACACAGAGATAGTCGCTTCGCTCCATTGAAGATTGCAAAGTGCAAAGTGCAAAATGCAAAGTCATCCCCTCCTTTCCCCTTTTTTTGACACGGATTTGCACCGAGTAAACCGATTTAAAGAATCCCCTCTATTCCCCCTAAAAATCACTGATTTTTTAAATTTATTTTTTATCAGCGATTATAGGGGCGTTCAACTGCCCCTCAAGAATACTTGTAATCTTTAATCTTTATGAAATCAAATTTATATTTTCTTTGCGAACTTTGCTCCCTTTGCGTTCTTTGCGAGAAAAAATGGGGTAGTGAGAATAATCTTCTCTTGACTAATTAAATAAAGGTTATAATATTATATCATATGGGAATGGCGAATAAAATAAAGAGACATTTTATAACCGGGTTTGTAGCTATATTACCTCTGGTGTTTACTATTAGTGTAATATGGTTTTTGATACAAAAAGTAGGAGGTTTTTTTGGTGAATATTTCACACGCATACCTGCTTTTATTAACATTTCAAAGCCTTTGAGTTCTTTTTTTGGATTTCTTGCTGTAGTGATTGGAATCTATCTAATAGGGCTAATTACCTCGGGTTTCATTGGTAGATGGTCTGTCAAACGAATAGATAACTTTATGACAAGAGTCCCTTTTGTAAAAGGGTTATACAACGCAATAAGACAATTGGTCAACACTATATTTCTGGACCGTTCTGCCTTTAGTAAGGTAGTAATTATAAAATATCCATGGAAAAACACGTACACCCTTGCATTTCTGACCAATGAAGATAAATGGGAAATCAATGATAAGGAATTCTACAATATTTTCCTTCCAACCAGTCCCAATCCTACTTCTGGTTATTACTTACTATATCCTGTATCCGAAATCATCAAAACAGACATCTCTATTCAGGATGGATTCAAGGTCATTGCATCCGGAGGTATTATCCTTCCAGATAAAAGAAGGTTTAAATGTTAAGATGGTTTAGAAGATCTCAAATCAGGTCAGAAAAAGGACTTAGAGAATTAATTGCCGAGGTAGAAGATAAGGGAGTAATAACAGAAGATGAAGAAGAGTTACTTACAGCTGTATTCGAACTTGATAGAACACTTGCAGAAGATATAATGGTTCCCCGAACAGAAATGCAATGTATCTCCATAGACACAAAAATCGACGCCATCATTAGCCATTTCAGAGAAAAGAGACATACAAAGATCCCGGTATTTGAAGACTCTCTCGATAATATCATAGGTATGATTTATACAACAGATGTTTTGCGTCTCTGGGGCGAAAATCCAGATTGGTATGCAGGAGATATTATGAGACTCCCTTATTTTATACCCTATACCAAGAACATACTCTCTACCTTAAGAGAATTTCAGAAAAATTATATCTCCATAGCTATTGTTATGGATGAATTTGGTGGCGTTGCAGGGCTTTTAACCACAGAAGACATTATTGAAGAAATAGTAGGAGAATTGCAGGATGAACTGGACAAGGATAAGTCGGCCTACAAAATATTAGATGATGGCTCAGTAATAGTTCCCGGTATATTTGAACTTGACCAATTGGAAGATATTCTGGATGTCAAATACGATACGAAAGACATACGCACGATTGGAGGATTATTGATGGATAAACTGGACCGTGTTCCACAGGAAGGTGAAGAGAAAAAGATATCAGGAACATTGATAACGGTCCTGAAGGCATCCAGACAACGCATAAGTAGGGTTAAGGTAAAAAAGGTATGAGTTTTACTCACTTACACCTTCACAGTCACTATTCTATCCTTGATGGTGCAATTAAGATAGATGAATTACTCTCCCGGATAAAGGAACTAAATATGGATGCTGTGGCTTTAACCGATCATGGTAATATGTTTGGTGTATTTGAATTCCATCGAAAGGCGGTCAGTTCAAACATACAACCCATCATTGGGATGGAGGGCTATTTCTCCATAGAAGGAAGAAAGAAAAAATCCGCCAATTATCATTTAACCCTCTGGGCTAAAAATGAAAAGGGATACAAAAATCTGATGAAGATATCCTCACTTGCCTATATTGAAGGGTTCTACAGGAAACCACGATTGGATTTTGAACTCCTCAAGGAGTACAAAGAAGGTATTATAGTAGGAAGTGGATGTAGGAACGGAATAATACCAGCATATATAGTTAATGAAAAGTTTGAAGAAGCAAAAAAATTTACAGAATATTTCAAAAATGAATTTCAAGATGATTTCTATATTGAGATAATGCGGGTTGGAATCGAACATGAGGATAGGGTAAATGAAATATTGATCTCCCTGGCAAGAGAATTTGATATCCCTTTGATTGCTACTAATGATGTTCATTATCTCACAAGAGAAGAATCAAAGAAACATAATATACTCCTTGCTCTTCAGACAAAAAAAACCCTAAACGAGGAGAATAGTCTTTCGCTACCCACCGATCAATTCTATCTTCGCTCTACTGAGGAAATGGAAGAGTTATTCAAGGATCTACCCGAAGCAATAGAAAATACACGTAGATTCAAAGAAAAATGTATACCAGTACCCTTTGATACCGGAAAGACACTCCTACCCTCAATAGATATTCCAAAAGGATATAAAGGGGCAGAAGAATATCTTGAATATTTAGCCCTTAAAGGACTGGATGAAAAGATTGAAAGAGTAACCCCTGGAGATAGGGAACGTTTAGATTATGAACTATCCGTTATTAACGAAATGGGACTTGCCGGATATTTTCTGATAATAAAGGACATAGTTGACTACGCACGAGACAATAAAATACCTGTAGGACCTGGTAGGGGGTCGGCAACAAGTAGTTTGGTATTATATAGTCTTGGTATTACGAATATAAACCCACTAAAGTATGGATTGATATTTGAACGTTTTCTCAATCCGGAACGTGTATCTATGGCTGATGTAGATATAGATTTCTCGGATACGAGGCGTGATGAAATAATACAGCATATAAGGAAGAAATACGGAGAAAGAAATGTTGCACAGATAATCACTTTCAGTATCTTAAAGGCAAGGTCTGTTATAAGAGATGTGGGTAGAGTTATTGGAATTCCATACAGCGATTGTGACGAAATAGCAAAAGAAATGATTAGAGACATACCAATTGAAGATGCAATCAATTCTTCTACGGAATTGAAGAAAAAGATAAAAGATAGACCGGATCTGATAGAACTTATCCATTATGCGAAAGGGCTTGAAGGATTGATCAGGCAAACCTCAATACATGCTGCAGGTGTAGTAATAGCACCAGGCGATATTACAGACTATGTTCCTCTATTTACAAGTAAATCAACCGGAGAGGATCTTATCGCTACACAATTCCCTATGGGAACCCTTGAGCGCCTTGGTTTACTCAAGGTGGATATTCTTGGGTTAAAGACTCTATCAGTAATTATGGATACCCTTGAAGATATCCCTAAAAAAATAGATATTTATAATCTTCCTAAGAATGACGAAAAAACCTACAAATTGCTTAGAAGGGGTGATACAACAGGTGTATTTCAATTGGAATCTACTGGCATGAAACAGATGCTCAGAAAGATTCAACCGAATGATTTCTCAGACCTTATTGCAGTAGTTGCAATATACAGACCTGGACCGCTTCAGAATATTGACCAGGATGAATTTGCTCTAAAGAAAAAAGGTAAGATGGATCCAGAATATATCCACCCAAAATTAAAACCTATCTTAGAAGAAACCTATGGGATAATGCTCTATCAAGAGCAGGTAATGAAGATTGCAAATGTAATAGCAGGGTTCTCCCTCGGAGAGGCTGATACACTGAGGAAAGCTATGGGTAAGAAAGATATGGATGTGATGGAATCAATGCAGGAAAAATTCGTTGAGGGAGCTCTCCATAGAGAGCTTAATAAAAATCAGGCAGAGGAGATATTCAACAGAATGAGTTCTTTTGCAAGGTACGGATTCAATAAAGCTCACTCAGTAAGTTATGCTGAGATCGCCTACGAAACAGCATACTTAAAAGCCCATTATCCAGTAGAGTTCTATGCTGCATCACTCACCAATAATATTGGCCAGGATATGGAGGATATAAGAAAATTTATAAAGGATGCAAGAAAACACGAAATAAGAATAGAACCACCCGATATTAATAAGTCCCAGTATAAATTTGTGCCAGAAAATAATACCATTAGATATGGACTTAGCGGGATCAAGAACGTGGGAAAGAATGCTGCTATCAGTATAACAGAGGAACGGGAAAACGGATTATATAAGGATTTCTTTGACTTTGTTGAAAGAGCGGGCGGAAGATTAGTCAACAAAAAAGTTATAGAGAATCTAATAAAGGCTGGTGCCTTTGATCCCTTACATGAGAATCGTCATTCATTACTTTCATCTATGCAGAAAGCAATAGATATGGCAAGAAAAAAGGGTAAAACAAAGATGCCTTCTTTGTATGAAGAGGACCAGGAACTTATCCCTGCTGCACCCTTTGATATTGAAGAAAAATTACGATATGAACAGGAATCATTTGGTTTTTTCTTCTCAGATCACCCCCTGGCACAATTCAAGAATCTGGCTTTAGCACTCTTTACTCCTTCTTCCAAATTCGATGAAATACAAAAAGATAAACCTATCATCTGTGGAGGAGTCATAACAATAGTAGAGAAGAAAACCTCAAGAAAAAATCGCCGATGGGCAAAACTCAGCCTTGAGGATCTGGACGGTTCATATAATGTTCTAATCTTTCCGGAACTTTTCGAAGAAATTGGAAACCGACTAAATTCTCTAAGCACTATTGTTGTCAAGGGCCGTCTAAAAGAGGACGACCACCATTCTTTACCCCAGATAAGCGCTGAGAAGATTATCCCCTTATCAGAAATAGAAAACCATCTAAAGGCTGCTTACTTGATCCTTAATTTAATCGAACTTGAAGAGGAAGACCTATGTGGTATAAAAAATATCCTCCAAAATTATCCCGGAAAACTCCCCTTAAGATTGCTCTGCAGGGATAGAGGAAGCGAAGTTCGACTGCAATCCAGAGATATCAGGATAAAACCAGATGATGAAATGATAGAAAAGATTCTACAAATTGCAGGAGAGGGAAATCTTCGATTTACAATATAACCCTATATGACCCACAAAAATACAGGTACTGTGAAAAATAACATGAAAGGAACCACAGAGGGCACAGAGAAAAAATTGATTCTCTATGGTTTAGTTTCTCACAATACAAAAATATAAAAAGGGAGGTATTATGTTTATTCTGTTATTTTCATTTATTACCAGTTATAATCAACCAACCTGGGGAATAGATAATCCAATTCCGGAACTCCTGAACCACGGAGAAGTCTTCATTCATTTCAGGAATGAGCCAATCCAGAAGTTGCGGGCAAAAATAGGTGTTGGGATCTGGAACAGTATCTTCCTCGGTATTAGTTATGGAGGGGATAATCTTGTAGGATATGGTGATGTAGCGTGGGAAGGACAACCATCCCTCGATTTCAGGATCCGTTTATTAAGCACTGGTTCTCTGGAAGGGGTAATAGGTTTCAACAATGAACCAATAGAGAATTATGCATCAAAAGGAGCATTTGGCACAATTGGACTCCGATTCTTCACCGGTCCTTTAAGATTTATTTTTTCAGGAGGCGGAAATTACAATACCGATTTAGATGGAGCAGATCTATTCGCCAATATGGCATTAAATATAAATGGTCCTCATACCTTTCATATGGAATATATCCTTGGTTCAAACGATGATAATAAGAACCGTATTCACCTCGGTTACAGACTACAATCAGGCGCACTTGGAATACAGATGGATCTAAAGGATATCTTCTCCGGAAGAATAGGAAGGCAGTTACAGATATATTATAGAGAGAACTTTTAGTATACGAGGAAAGATGCATACAGCTCTTATGGGTCTCCAATGGGGAGACGAAGGAAAAGGTAAACTTATAGACTATCTTGCAACCAACTTTGATGTGGTTTGCAGATACCAGGGTGGCGCAAATGCGGGTCACACCGTCCTGTATAAGGGAGAAAATATATATCTACATCTTGTGCCTTCTGGAATATTCCATCCTAACAAAATTTGTATTATCGGAAATGGAACCGTAATAGACATTAAAAAACTCCAGGAAGAATTAGTACAACTTAAGGAAAAAGGAATTGATTTTGATAATCGGTTCTTTATAAGCAAAAGATGTCATATCATCCAACCCGAACATTTTACAAGAGAAGAGAGGATGCAAAAAGATATCGGAACCACGGGAAGGGGAATTGGACCTGCTTATGCCGATAAGATAAGCCGAAGCGGTGTTCGAATGGGCGATATCTTCTCGATTAAATATATCAAGAAACGTGGAGTGAATACTGATTTTATCAAATCTCTAAAAACCTTCAAAGAGAATTTCGGTCAATTTATCACTGATACAGTAGATATGCTCCATTCCCTTACCAGAAAAGAGAAAAAAATCCTTTTTGAAGGAGCTCAAGGGGTAATGCTGGATATAGACTTTGGAACATATCCTTATGTAACCTCATCCAATCCATCAACTGGAGGAATTCTAACCGGAACTGGTATCTCCCCATTTTCAATTTCCAAAATAATAGGTGTAGCAAAAACCTATACCACACGGGTTGGCAATGGTCCACTACCTACTCAGATGGATAATAACACACAGGAAATGATAAGAGATGTGGGAGGTGAATACGGAGCGACAACAGGAAGGCCACGGAGATGTGGATGGCTTGATCTTGTAGCACTTAAATATGCAGTTCAGATTTCTGGAGCAACAGAGATAGCACTTACCAAGATTGATGTACTGGACGGACTCTCTCAAATTAAGATTGGAACAGAATATGAAATAGATGGGCATATAACAAATAAGTTCCCTGCTGAAGTATGGAATTTAGAACGAGCAAAACCCATCTATACAATCTTCAGTGGGTGGGATAATACAAGGGAAATAAAAGAATATAAAGGGTTGCCAGAAGAAGCGAAGGAGTATATACATTATATAGAAGAATATGTTGGAGTGAAAGTATCAATGATATCAATTGGAAAAAAGAGAGGAGATTTAATAATTGTTTAATGTTCTGCAAAAGGTAATAGGGACACATAACGAACGCGTTTTGAAGAAACTTTATCCGACAGTAGATGAGATTAATAACCAGTGGAAAACCTTTAAGAACCTGAATTTAGAGGATTTGCCTGAGAAGACAGATGAGTTCAAACAGCGACTAAAAGAAGGGGAAACCCTTGATAGTCTTATATTAGAAACCTTTGCACTGGTTAAAAGAACCTGCGAGTTGATGCTGGGTAGATCCTGGGCTGTAACCGATCTCCAGTGGGAATGGGCAATGGTCCCCTTTGATGTGCAGTTGATAGGCGCTATTGTTCTTCACCAGGGTAATATTGCAGAGATGAAAACAGGTGAAGGTAAAACGCTCGCTGCTACAATGCCCTTATACCTTAATGCTCTTACTGGAAAAGGGGCACATCTTATAACGGTCAATGATTACCTGGCAAGAAGAGATAGTGAATGGATGGGGCCAATCTATGAAGCACTTGGATTATCTGTAGGGGTTATTCAATCCGGTATGAATCCGGAAGAAAGAGTGAAGGAATATAGTTGTGATATCACCTATGGAACTAACAATGAGTTTGGATTCGACTATCTCAGGGATAATATGGCTGTTACCCCGGAACATCGTGTTCAAAGAGGACACAACTACGCTATTGTTGATGAAGTAGATTCAGTCCTTGTCGATGAGGCAAGAACTCCTTTAATCATATCCGGGGCGGTTCAACACTCGATAACCCGACACTACGACATATTAAAACCTGCTGTTGAGAATGTTGTCCATAAACAAACACTTCTTGTGAATAGATTCATAGTTGAAGCAAAACAATTATTAAAAGAAGGGAATGAGTTGGAAGCAGGGAAAAAGTTTCTACAGGCAAAAAGGGGTGCCCCAAAGAATAAACAACTCCTGAAACTTTTACATGACCCCAAAATTGAACATTTAATACAAAATACAGAGTCTAAGTATTTGAAAGAAAAAAACATACATGAAGTAGATGAAGATTTATTATTTTCAATAGATGAAAGGGAACACTCCGTCAATATATCAGAGATGGGACAGGAATTGATTGCAAGAAAAGAAAAAGAGAATTTCTTTACCTTACCAGATCTTTCAATAACATTACAGGAAATAGAAAAAAAAGATACTCTCTCCCCCAGGGAGAAAGCAGTCGAAAAAGAAGCCATTGAACGGGAATACGCAGAGAAATCAGAGAACATTCATGCAGTCAATCAACTTCTCAAAGCCTACTCATTATTTGAAAAGGATGTTGAATACATTGTAAAGCAGGGAAGAATACTAATTGTGGATGAATTCACAGGACGACTCATGCCTGGAAGAAGATACTCTGATGGCTTACATCAGGCATTGGAGGCAAAGGAAGGCGTTGAAGTAGAACGCGAAACCCAGACCTTTGCTCAAATAACTCTACAAAATTATTTCAAGATGTATGATAAACTCGCAGGAATGACTGGAACCGCAGCTACTGAAGCAGAGGAATTCATGGCAATATATGAACTCGAGGTAGTCCAGATACCCACCAATGAACCCATCAGAAGGATAGATTACGACGACCTGATATACAAGACAAAGAGAGAGAAATACAATGCAATAGTGAAGAGAATAAAAGAATTACATAGTAGAGGCCTCCCTATTCTGGTTGGTACAGTATCGGTCGATATATCCGAACTCCTCTCAAGGATGTTAAAAAGGGAAGGCATTCCACATCAGGTTCTCAACGCAAAATACCATGAGAAAGAATCCAAGATAATATCTCACGCAGGTGAAAAGGGGCAGGTTACCATCGCTACAAATATGGCTGGAAGAGGAACAGATATAAAACCTGCAAGAGAAATAATACAATGTTCAGAATGCTGCATAAAACCTGAAGGGCAACTGGAACATTGTAAAGAGATAGATGTGGAAAAGTGCATAGAGGATATCCCCTGTGGATTCCATGTGGTCGGAACGTCAAGACATGAAGCAAGAAGGATAGACAATCAGTTGCGTGGACGGTCGGGAAGACAGGGAGATCCTGGTGCCTCACGGTTCTTTGTATCTCTTGAAGATGATCTGATGCGAATCTTTGCCACAGAAAGAATAGCCAGCGCTATGGATAGAATGGGGATAGAGGAAGGAGAACCAGTTAAACACCCGTTAATTTCAAGGGCTATAGAGAATGCACAGAAACGCGTAGAACGAATGAATTTCCATATCAGAAAGAGATTATTAGAGTTTGATGATGTAATGAATAAGCAAAGGGAGGTCATCTACTCAATCAGAAATGATATACTGGATAGAAAGAACTTAAAAGATAGGGTAATGGTATGGATAGAGGATGTTCTTTATGAATTGATTGATTCTTATCTGATTGATAAATACCCTGAGGAATGGGATTGGGAAGGTCTCAAGGCTGATCTTATAGAATTCTTCCTCGTCGATCTAAATTTAGAAAATGTAGATATGAAAGAAATCAACAAACAAAAATTTGAAGAAGAACTGGAAAAGAGAGTCAAAAAAAGGTATGATGATAAGGAAAAAATTATTGGTGAAGGAGGAATGAGACAATTTGAGCGACTGATCATACTCCAGGTAATAGATACCGAATGGCGCAACCATCTTTATGAATTGGATGCTCTTAAGGAAGGTATAAACCTCCGAAGTTTTGCCCAGAAGGATCCACTTGTCGAATATAAACGAGAATCCTTTGCATTGTTTGAAGACCTTCTTTTCTCTATTGCGAAATCATCTGTGAAATTCCTCTTCCGATTTCAACCGGAAGTAGTTGAATTACCTGAAGAGATTCAGGGCGTTGAGGTAAAGGAAGAATTCCAAGGAGTAGGAGCGGAAGTAGAGAAACAGCAAAAGATGCAAGCACCAAAAGAAGAGATACCGACTATAGGAAACCCCGAACTGGATAGAAACTTTAAAGAAGCAGTAGAGAAAATGAGAAAACAGGGAAAATCCCTACGTGATATTGGTAGAAACAATACCTGCCCTTGCGGTAGTGGGAAAAAATTCAAGAAATGTCACGGAAAGTGGTTAAGATGATAGATAGAGAAAAATTCTGGAAGGAATTCAGATCCTGGTTGGTAGCAATAGGTTTTATTCTTTTCCTTCGAGGTTTTGTTATTCAGACCTTCCATGTTCCTTCTGGTTCTATGAAAGATACTATACTGATTGGTGATTTTCTTATCATTAACAGACTAAAATATGGGATAAAATTACCCTTTACTGATCGATATCTACCTCGAATTACAAAACCAAAAAAGGGTGATATCATCGTATTTCGATATCCCGTTCAAAAACAAGCCATCTTAAACACCAATTTTGTTAAACGTTGTGTTGCTGTTGAGAACGATACAGTGTTTATAAAACATAAACAATTATATGTAAATGGCAAATCACAACTGGAAAATTATGTTTCACATCGTAATTCCAAAGAATATGCACCTCTCGATTTAGATAATGAAACATATCAGAGATTATGGGAAAGCAGGAAATTACATCGTTATCCTTATGTTCGAGATAATTTTGGACCTGTAGTCGTTCCTGAAGGTTGCGTCTTTGCAATGGGTGATAATAGGGATAACTCCGATGATTCAAGATTCTGGGGTCCCGTTCCAATAGATTTCATCTCGGGAACCCCTGTCTTTGTATATTGGTCATGGAAACCAAATATACCTGTCAGTCACCTTTTCAGGAAAATCCGCTGGGAAAGGATAGGTAAGTTATTCTCCTAATCAGGGCAGTAATGTGACAAAAAGTAAAAGATTATTGATATTTGATCTGGATGGAACGATAATAGATGTATTCGGGTGCGGTCGAAGAGCCATAGATAAGACAATGCATCAGATGTTTGGCATAAAGGGAACTGGTAGTAAATTGAACTTTTCTTCTTCCACAGATTATGTCATCTTTTTGGACCTGATTGAAAGGTTTGACCTGAAAGGGAGATTCTTTGAACGTATTGATGAATTTTATTCAATTTATGCAGAGAAACTCAAGGAAGAGATAGCTGAGAATGCTAATTCAAGATTTCAACCCGGATTTCCCGAACTACTTGAATTTCTAAAAACAGATAAAAAGATTTATCTTGCTATAGCAACAGGCAATATGAAAGTAGGTGCAATGACGAAAATGGCCTATTTCGAAATACAGGACTACTTCCCCGTAGGTGGGTTTGGTGATAAGGCATTAAATAAGAAAGAAGTGATTTATTCTGGATGTAAAAAGGCTAAAGACTTCTATAATTACAATTTTGAAAAAGAAGATGTCTTTGTAATTGGAGACAGTTCAAAGGATATCAGTGCAGCAAGGGATCTTGGATTTCTTTCCATAGCAGTTACCACAGGATTAGAGGATAAAGATACCCTTAAAAGTAAGAACCCTGATTGGCTATTTGATGACCTTTCTTTTTCTACCCTTCCTCCCCTTTTTTAACCACAGAGGGCACAGAGTAAATTAGTTAAATAGTTGAATGGTTAAATAGTTAAATAGGAACCCCCATCACCCCCCATTTTTTTGACACTGATTTTCACTGATTAAACTGATGTAAAGATTCCCCTCCACTTCCCTCAAAAAACACTGATCTTTTTATTTTTCTTTATCAGTGATTATCTGTGTTATCTGTGTCAAATTCTGGTTT